>JBOFLR010000321.1:0-4164 GCA_051657965.1 Dermatophilaceae bacterium | reverse complement strand
CCGGGCCGGCGCCGGAGCTCGGCGACCGGGTTGGCAGGATGAGCGGGTGGCCTCGCCCTCCTCCCGGCTCGTCGAGCTCGCCCGCGCCCACGGAGTCGCCACCGAGTACTGGGACTGGCTCGGGCAGCATGTCGCCGTCTCGGCCGAGACGATCCGCGCGGTGCTCGGTGCGCTCGGCGTGCCCGCGGATGACGACCCCGCCGTCGAGCGGGCCCTCGGGGATGCCGCCGACGCGCCGTGGCGGCGCACCCTGCCGGCGTCGCTCGTCATCCGCGAAGGGTGGACTCCGTGGGTCTACGCGCACGTCCCGGCCGGGAGCGGCATCCGCCTCACCGTCGAGTGCGAGGACGGCACAACGCGCGACGCCACCCAGGTCGACCGCGTGGTGCCCGACCGGCAGCTCGACGGCACCGTCGTGGGCGAGGCCACGTTCGAGCTGCCCGGCGACCTCCCGCTCGGCTGGCACCGGGTGGTCGCCCACTGCGAGGCACCCGCGGCGGACCCGTCGAGCACGGTGATGACGCTGGTGGTCACCCCGCAGCGGCTCGCGCTGCCGGCGGCACTGGCGGCCGGCAGGGTGGTCGGCCTGGCCGCGCAGCTCTACCAGGTGCGCTCCGCCGGGTCGTGGGGGATGGGGGACCTCGCCGACCTCGCCGACCTCGCCACCTGGGCGGCGCACGACCACGGCGCCGGCTTCGTGCTCGTCAACCCGCTGCACGCCGGCGAGCCCTCGCCGCCGCTCGAGCCCTCGCCCTACCTGCCCACCACGCGGCGCTTCGTCAGCCCGCTGTACCTCCGGGTGGAGCGCATCGGCGAGTTCGCGAATCTGCCTGTGGCGCAGGCGGAAGACGTGGCGCACCGGGCGCGCGAGGCCCGGGCCTCCGACGCCACGGGCCGGATCGACCGCGACGCGGTCTGGGCGGCGAAGAAGGCCGCACTCCGGCTGGTCTTCGAGGTGCCGAGGAGTCTCGAACGCGAGCAGTCCTTCGCCGAGTTCTGCGTGCGCGAGGGCGAGGGGCTGCAGCGCTTCGCCACCTGGTGCGTGCTGGCCGAGCAGCACGGGCTGCCCTTCACCGGCTGGCCCGCGGCGCTGCGCGACCCTGCCTCGTCCGAGGTGGCGGCGGTGCGCGAGGAGTACCGCGACGACGTCGACTTCCACCGCTGGCTGCAGTGGCAGCTCGAGGAACAGCTCTCCGACGTGCAGCGCCGAGCCCGGGCGGCCGGGATGGCGCTCGGGGTCGTGCACGACCTCGCCGTCGGCGTGCATCCCGGCGGCGCCGACGCCTGGGCGCTCGGCCCGGCCTTGGCCCGTGGGGTCACCGTCGGCGCGCCACCGGACCAGTTCAACCAGCTCGGGCAGGACTGGAGCCAGCCGCCGTGGCGTCCCGACGGCCTCGCCGCGCTCGGCTACGCACCGTTCCGCGACATGGTCCGTGCCGTGCTCCGCGACGCCGGCGGCATCCGCGTCGACCACGTCATCGGCCTGTTCCGGCTCTGGTGGATCCCCGACGGCAGCACGCCGGCCGAGGGCACCTACGTGCGCTACGACCACGAGGCGCTGCTCGGCATCCTGGTGCTCGAGGCGCAACGGGCCGGCGCTGTCGTCATCGGGGAGGACCTGGGCGTCGTCGAACCGAGCGCTCGCGAGTACCTCACCGAGAGAGGGCTGTTCGGCACGAGCATCCTCTGGTTCGAGTGGGACTCCGATCGGCCGAGACCGCCCGAGCACTACCGCGACCTGTGTCTGTCGTCGGTCACGACGCACGACCTGCCGCCGTCGGCCGGGTACCTCACCCTCGAGCACGTGGCCGTGCGCGAGCGGCTCGGTCTGCTCACCCGGCCGGCCGCGGAGGAGCGGGCCGTCGAGGAGGCGGCCATCGCGCGGGTACGCGCCGAGCTCGAGACGCGCGGTCTGGTGGAGCCCGGGGCAGGCACGGAGTCGGTGCTGGTCGGCCTACATCGCTGGCTCGGGCAGACGCCGAGCCGCATGCTCGCCGTGTCCCTCGCCGATCTGGTGGGGGACCGGCGTGCGGTCAACCAGCCCGGCACCGACGACGAGTACCCCAACTGGCGGCTGCCGCTCACCGGGCCGGACGGCCGCCCGGTGACCCTCGACGGCATCCGCGAGGCGGACCTCGCCGGGAGACTCTTCGACGCGCTGCGCACTCGCGACCTGTAGACGGCCCGGCCGGCTGCTGGGCCGACCGACAGGACGAGCACGTCGGCTCGACGCCGGTCATGGCCCCGACCAGCACGGACGACGTACCGGCAGCGCCCGACCCGCCGACGTCCTGTCGGTGGGCGGACGGGCGCAGTCGCTCAGACCTGAGCCGGCCGTGGTGCGACGGTGCAGGACGAGGTGACCAGCTCGGCGAAGCGACGCGCCAGCGGTTGCCAGGCCGCCCGCAGCCGCTCCTCGGATGCCGCGACGTCGGCGACGAGTTCGGCGACCAGGTCGCGACCGGTCGCCACCGGCTCGGCGCGGGCGCCGACCCGGCGGTGGTGCGGGACGACCGGTGGGTCGGCCTCGACCCACGACGCGAACACCTCCGGCGAGGCCTCCGGGTGGAACTGCACACCCCACGCCCGGATACCGAAGCGCACCGCCTGGGGCGCGCCGCCGGGGAGGGTGGCGAGCACCTGCGCCCGGCGCGGCAGGGCCGACACGACGTCGTCGTTGTAGTGAACTGCGTCGAGGCCGTTGAATCCACGGAGCAGTGGGTCCGTGGCACCGGCCGCGGTGAGCTGCACCGGCGCCAGCCCGACCGTGCGGCCCGCCGGGTTGGGCCCGCACCGGCCACCGAGTGCTGCTGCCGCGAGCTGATGGCCCAGACACACCCCGAGCAGCGGCACGTCACGCTGAACGACGTCGCGAATCAGCGCCTTGGTCGGAGCCAGCCACGGGTGTCGAGCGTCGTCGTGGGCTCCCATCGCACCGCCGAGGACGACCAGCCCGTCGTGCTCGACCCGAGGCGGCATCCGCTCCCCGAGGTCGCCGCGCACGACCTCCACGCCGAGTCCCTCGGCAGCCCACCACTCACGGAGCCAGGCGAGCGGGGCGTCGGGCTCGTGTTGGACGACGAGGAGACGCGCGGTCACGTCATCCGACCTGAGTGCCGACGAGCGCACCGATGCCGTAGGTGACCGCCATGGCGAGGAGGCCCCCACCCACCACGCGGACGGTCGCACGGCGGGCGTCGGCGTCACCGAGCCGGGCGCTCAACCACCCCGTTCCGGCGAGTGCGAGGACGACCGCCAGCACGGTCACCGGAACCCGCCACGCGAGGGGTGGGAGGACGATCGCCAGCAGCGGCAGGAGTGCGCCGGCGGTGAACGCGGCCATCGACGCCCAGGCGGCCTGCCACGGGTCGGTGAGGTTCTCGGGGTCGATGCCGAGCTCGGCCTCGGCATGCGCGGCGAGGGCGTCGCGAGCGGTGAGCTCGACCGCGACACGGTGGGCCAGGTCGGGGGAGAGGCCCTTCTCGCGGTACAGCTCGGCGAGCTCGGCGAGCTCCGCCTCGGGTTCGTCGGCGAGCTCGCGGACCTCCTTGGCGATGAGTGCCCGCTCGGAGTCCCGCTGAGTGCTCACCGAGACGTACTCACCCACGGCCATGCTCATCGCCCCGGCTGCGAGGCCGGCGACGCCGGCGGCGAGTACCGGCCCCCGCGACGAGGAGGCAGCCGCGACGCCGACCACCAGCCCGGCGGTCGAGACGATGCCGTCGTTGGCGCCGAGGACCGCAGCGCGCAGCCAGTTGAGCCGGCTCGTGAAGGTTCCGTCGTGGGCCTCGCCGTGCTCGGGGACGGCGAGGGTCGGCTGGTCAGCCACCGACGGTGGCGCCTTCCGCGGCCGCCGCGCGCGAGATCCGGTGGGCGAGCTCGATGTCGAGCTGGGTGAGCCCGCCGGCGTCGTGGGTGGTGAGCAGCCAATGCGTGGTGCGCCAGCGGATGTCGATGTCGGGGTGGTGGTTCATCTGCTCCGCCTCGTCGGCAGCCCCCACGACCAGCCGGATGGCGGCCGAGAAGTCCGGCGCCTGGATGCTCGTGCGGAGGGCGTCGCCCTCGCGGCGCCAGCCGGGCAGGTCGGTCAGCTGGGTGGTGACCTCGTCGTCGGTGAGTCGTCTGCTCATGCCGCCATTGTCGCGCGCCGCGGACCGGTCTCGC
>JBOFLR010000320.1:0-3917 GCA_051657965.1 Dermatophilaceae bacterium | reverse complement strand
ACGACTGGACGCCGTCGGCCGAGGTGCCGTCGAGCCACCCGAACAGCCGGTTCACCGCGCCGATCACGCAGTGCCCGATGCTCGCCCCGGAGTACGACGAGCCGAACGGCGTGCCGATCGACGCCATCCTCTTCGGCGGCCGGCGCAAGACCACGGTGCCGCTCGTCGCCGAGTCCCGGGACTGGGCGCACGGCGTCTTCATGGGCGCGACCCTGTCCTCGGAGACCACCGCCGCCGCGACCGGCGCGGTCGGGGTCGTGCGCCGGGACCCGATGGCGATGCTCCCCTTCATCGGCTACGCCGCCGGCGGCTACCTCGCGCACTGGCTCGAGATCGGTGCCCGGGCGGATGCCGCCGCCCTCCCCCGGATCTACCAGGTCAACTGGTTCCGGCGCGGCGACGACGGCGGGTTCCTGTGGCCGGGGTTCGGCGACAACTCCCGGGTGCTCGCCTGGATCGTCGGCCGGCTCGACGGCACGGCGGATGCCGTGGACACGCCGGTCGGTCTCGTGCCTGCACCCGGAGCCATCGACACCACCGGCCTGGACCGGACCGAGGAGCAGGTGGCGGCCGCGGTGGGTGTCGACGACGACGAGTGGCGCGCCGAGCTGCCCTCGATCGAGGAGTGGTTCGCGCGGTTCGGCGACACCCTTCCCTCGGCGCTGCGCGACGAGCTCGACGCGCTACGGTCCCGGCTCGGGCGCGGTGCGAGAGTTTCTCCGTCCGAGGCCTCGTGACGTTGTGACGCCGGCTACGACGCCAAAGTCGTCGTGGTCGCCCCGGTTTCGGCGCCGTAGCCAGCGTCACAGGAGCGCATCAAGGATGCAGCCCGCCTTCGCACCAGGGCCGACCCTGCGGGCGATGCGACGCGCGGCGAGCGAGACCGCGGGCGGCGACACGCCTGCGGTTAGACTGAAGGTATGACCACCCGGGTGGGCCCGAAGGGTCAGGTCGTCATCCCGAAAGAGCTGCGGGACCGGCTCGGCATCCGGCCCGGTGACCGACTGCACTTCTGGCTGGACGGCGACCACGTGGCGGCTCGCCCCGCCAGGCCGCGAACGCCGTTGCGCGGCCGGTTCCAGGGCATCGGGCTGGCGTCCGGCCTCGAGGCGTCGCGCCGGCGCGAGCGCGAGGAGGACGGCGAGTGAGGCGACCGGTACTCGACTCCTGGGCGGTCGTGCACCTGCTCGACGACGGGCCCCGAGCCGATGTCGTGCAGGCCGCCATCGACACCGGCGACGCGGTGATGTCGTGGGTCACCCTCGGCGAGGTCGCCTCCTTGCTGCACCGCCGGATCGACGTGGGGACGGCTCGTGAGGTCGTCGAGGACATCCGCACCTCGGTCGCGGCGCAGCTCCCCGATCCGGAGCTGGTGCTCGCCGCGGCCGAGATCATGGCCACCACGCGGATGTCGCACGCCGCCTCGTTCGCCGCGGCCACGGCCCTGCGGGTGCGTGGCCCGGTGCTGACCGGCGACCCCGAGCTGCTCGACGCCGACCGGTCCTGGCCGGTGGTCGACCTGCGCCCGGACTCACCGCGCTCGGCCTGGCTGGCATCGGAGTAGCGGCGCGCGCGGCGTCATCCGGCCGGATGACGCCCGCGCCCCTCCGGGCCGGGCGGTCACCACCGCGCGCACCCTGGTGAGCGCATGATGGTGCGATGCGAACGACGGTCGATCTTCCCGACGACCTGCACCGCGCCGTCTTACTCATCGCCCGCGACCGCAGGCAGAGCCTGAGCCGCACGGTGAGCGACCTGCTCAGGGCGGCCCTCGAGGGCGACAGTTCCGGGCCGAGGGCGCCGATCGAAATCCACCCGGACACCGGCTTCCCCCTGGTACGAGTCGGCCACCGCATCACCGACGAGGACGTGGCCGGTCTCGACAACCACTGGGTGAGCACCAATCTGCTCGGCGGCAACGCGCCGATGGCAGGCGGTGACATGACGGCCGGTGGACCCGAGCGGGTCGAAGGACCCTGAGACGTGGTGACGAAAGTCCCTGGTGCACAGCGTCATCCGGGGCCACGGTGAGGTGTCGTCAACCTGCTTCCAAGGGAGTACCAGTCATGACCACCGCCCGTGCCGACGTCCAGAGCACCACCCATACCGACGTGGCGACCACCTCACCGGCCGGCGCCGAGGCCATCGGCGGCCCGTGGCTCCGGCGCCTCGCCGGCATCACCCGACTCGCCCTCGGCTGGATCTTCCTGTGGGCGTTCCTCGACAAGCTGCTCGCCCTCGGCTTCGCCACCGGGCGCGACCCCGAGACCGACGTCGTCGACCGGTTCGGCCCGGCGGCGTGGGTGAACGGCGGTTCCCCGACGAGGGGTTTCCTGGAGTTCGGCACCAGCGGCCCGCTGGCTGACGTCTACCAGTCCTTCGCCGGTGCCACCTGGGCCGACTGGCTGTTCATGGCCGGCCTGCTCGGCATCGGGCTGGCCCTGGTGCTCGGTGCCGGCATGCGTATCGCCGCAGGCGCCGGGGCGGTGCTGCTCGTGATGATGTGGACCGCCGCTCTGCCGCCCGAGAACAACCCGTTCATGGACGACCACCTCGTCTACGCCCTCGTGCTCGTGATGCTGGCGCTGGCCGGTGCCGGGCGCACCTTCGGTCTCGGCCGCTGGTGGGCGTCGCTACCGGTCGTGCGGCGCCATCCGTTCCTTCTCTGAGCGTCCCGGCCGGCAAGCGCCAGTCTGAGCGTCCCGGCCGGCGGCCGCCAGCTCGGACGCGATACCGCGCGTGGCCGAATCAGTGGGGTACCTGTCGTTGACGCCGTACTGTCCGTCGGCCACGGTGGTGCACGTGCCAGCTCACCGAACACCTCACCGCGTGGTCATCGCGGCGTTCCCGGGGGTACAGGCACTCGACGTGACCGGGCCGTTCGAGGTGTTCGCCGGATGCGATCGGTTGCTCAAGAACCGCTGTGCAACAACTGGATACGGAGTCACCGTGGCGGCCGAACGCCCTGGACCGGTGTGGTCCGAGAGCGGGCTCGGCATCGTCGCGGATGACGCTCTCCCACGGCGCGGCACGATCGGGACGCTCGTCGTCCCCGGCGGCCGCGCCGCGCGACGGATGGACCCGGATGACGCGTACCTCATCTGGCTGCGGCGGGCTGCGGCGCACGCGGACCGGGTGGCGTCCGTGTGCACCGGCGCCTTCGCCCTCGCCGCGGTCGGGGTGCTCGACGGCATCCGCGCCACCACCCACTGGCGCCATGCGGCCGAGCTGGCGCGGCGGCATCCGGCGGTGCAGGTCGACGCCGACGCCATCCATCTGCGGCAGGGGCGGGTGTGGACCTCCGCGGGTGTCACCGCGGGCATCGACCTCGCGCTCGCGCTCGTCGAGGCCGACCACGGCGCCGAGGTCGCGCAGACCGTGGCCCGCGAGCTGGTGATGTTCCTGCGACGGCCCGGCGGGCAGAGCCAGTTCGCCGGGCCGGTGTGGGAGGAGCCGGCGCGGGTGCCGTCGGTGCGGGCCGCCCAGGACCTCATCCACGCCGACCCGTCCGCCGACCTGCGCATCCCGGTGCTGGCCGCGCGGGTCGGGATGAGCGAGCGGCACTTCAGCCGCGAGTTCACCCGGGCGCTCGGGGCCTCTCCCGGCGTCTACGTGGAGCGGGTGCGGGTGGATGCCGCGCGCCGCCTTCTCGAGTCCGAGCCGGTACTCGTCTCGGTAGCGGCGGCGCGCAGCGGGTTCGGCACCGCCGAGACGATGCGCCGTGCGTTCGTGCGCCGGCTCGGCATCCCTCCCGACGACTACCGCAGGCGGTTCGCCATCACCTGACCACGCAGCACCCATCACCTACTCACGTCGCATCCGCGACCCGACCAGCCCGCACCCGACATCCCGTTCGTCGAAGGCGGGAGTCGTCATCCGCGAATCAGCCGACCCGTCTTCGGGTCGTTGCCGATTCA
>JBOFLR010000319.1:0-7600 GCA_051657965.1 Dermatophilaceae bacterium | reverse complement strand
GCGGCCCGTCGCGGTACCAGCCGTCATCCAGCGCGAAGGACTCGAGCCGGTCCAGGGCGGAGTCGGTGCCGGCGACGTCGTGGGCCTCACCGACGGTCCGCAGGCCGAGGTGGACGAGCACGCGGAAGAAGAGCCAGTTGTTGTCGGGGTATGTCACCTGGTCGACGCCGCGGAGCCAGGCGGCGAGCCGCGTCCGGACGGCGGGGTCGAGAGGTGCCCAGAGCTGGTCGGGGACGAGGCAGAGCCCGAGCCCGAGGGCGGCCATCTCGACCAGGCGCTGGTCTCCGTCGGTCACCATTCCCCAGAACTCCGGGTGTGCCGGATCGCTCCCGGCCGCCAGGCCGCGCCGGTAGGGCTCCCAGTCGACCGTCCCGCCGCCGGCGGCCAGCGGAACCAGGCCCCACAGCGGCCGTGAGAAGCTCTCGAGCTCAGCGGCATCGAGGTCGAAGGACGACCCGCCGCCGGCCAGCCGGACCCGGGCGCCGCCGCCGCTCCGGAACGGGGTGAGCGGGTCGACGATGGCGCGCACCGCAGCGGCCAGGTCGTCGCGGGTCGACAGCGGGTTTCCCCGAAGCGGGTAGCGAGGGTCGGTCACCGATCTCGCTCCGCACCATCCGGTTCGGGCTCGCTCGGCGTCGCCCGGTTCGGGGTGCTCTCGCGGACGACGACGGTGCCTTGTACGAGGTCGGAGGTACCGGCATCGGCGACCCCCATCGCGGTCGCGACCGCACGACGGCCGATCGACTTCATCGGCAGCGCGACAGTGGTCAGCGCCGGGGTGATGTCCCGCAGTCCGGGGATGTCGTCGAACCCGGCCACCGCCACGTCCTCCGGCAGCGCGACACCGGCGCTGCGCAGGTAGGCCATCGCCCCGACGGCCATCACGTCGTTGACCGCGAACACGAGGTCGACCCCGGCCAGGCCGCGACGGACCAGCTCGCCGGCGGCCACGAACCCGCCGTCTCGGGTGAAGTCGCCCGGCACCTTGAGGTGGTCGGGGATGGCGAGGCCGGAGGCGGCGAAGTGCTCGGAGAAACCGAGGTCGCGGTCGCGTGCGGTGCGCAACTCGGGTGGCCCGGTCAGGACCGCTGCCCGGCGATACCCCCGGCCGGTCAATGCCTCGGCCAGGGCTCGTGCGCCGCCGATGTTGTCGATCTCGATGGTGTGGAACGGGAGGTCGGGTTGGGACACGATGGTCACCTGGCCGCCGGCCTGCTCGAACCGTTCGAGTTCGGCGACCAGGTCACGCCGGTGCCGGTCGCGGTCCTGGCGGCTGCCCACCAGGACGATCGCCTGAGGACGTTGTCCGCGCAGCAGCCTGACCAGCTCGATCTCACGGACCGGGTCGCGACCGGTGATGGCCAGCGTCACCAGCAGGCCGTGGCCCTCGGCCGCCTCGACGACACCCGCCGCGATGGAGGAGAAGTAGGGGTCGGCGATGTCGGCGACGACGAGAGCGAGGGACTGTGTCGTCCCCCTGGCCACGGCCTGGGCGGACAGGTTGGGGGTGTAACCGAGCGCACGTGCGGCGTGTTCGACCCGGCCCGCGTACTCGTCGCGGACCTTCCGGGTGCTCCCGTTGAGCACCCGCGACGCTGTGGCGAGTGAGACTCCGGCGGCTCGTGCGACGTCCGTCAACGTGGCCGGGGCGACCGAGCCGACCGAGTCGGCCCCGTTCGGGATCGGGCCCGTTCGTGGTCCAGGCATGGAGAAACCCCTTTCCACCACGGCGTCGTCGACCTCCGCCGATGCTACCGAAGGCGGACCCCGATGTCCCCGACCGACCGTGGCGGCCTCCTGATACGCTGACGGAAATCGCTTACCAAGGAGGTTCAGTGGGCAGTCGTCCGCGGACGCTCCGGATCGCCGTCCACGGCGTCACAGGCCGCATGGGCTACCGACAGCACCTGGTGCGGTCGCTCCTCCCCCTGCGCGACGCCGGTGGGGTGCACGGCCCGGACGGAGTTCGCGTACCGGTCGAGCTGGTGCTGGTGGGCCGGGACGAGGCCAGGGTGCAGGGGATCGCCGGCCAGCACGGGATCGCCATGTGGACCACCGACCTGGACGCGACGATCGCCGATCCCGACGTCGACGTGGTGTTCGACGCCGCGACGACCACGCTGCGTCCGGCGATGCTGCGCAAGGTGATCGCCGCCGGGAAGCACGTCTACACCGAGAAGCCTGCCGCCGCGACCGTCGCCGATGCGGTCGACCTGGCCCGGCTCGCAGCGGCAGCAGGGGTCACCGCCGGCGTGGTCCACGACAAGCTCTACCTCCCCGGCCTGGTCAAGCTCCGTCGGCTCCAGCGGTCCGGCTTCTTCGGCCGGTTGCTCTCGCTGCGCGGCGACTTCGGCTACTGGGTCTTCGAGGGCGACGCCCAGCCGGCCCAGCGACCGTCGTGGAACTACCGGAAGGACGACGGCGGAGGCATCACCACCGACATGTTCTGCCACTGGAACTACGTCCTCGAGGAGCTCGTGGGTCGGGTGGACTCGGTGCACGCGACGACCGCCACCCATATCCCGATCCGGTGGGACGAACGCGGAGAGCCCTACCAGGCGACGGCGGACGACGCGGCATACGGCACCTTCGGCCTCACCACCCCGGACGGCGACCAGGTGGTGGCCCAGATCGCCTCGTCCTGGGCGACCCGGGTGTACCGGGAGGACCTGGTCGAGTTCCAGCTCGACGGCACCCACGGGTCCGCCGTGGCCGGCCTGCATCGCTGCGTGGCCCAGCACCGGGTGCACACCCCGCGCCCCGAGTGGAACCCCGACCTCGACCTCGGCGAGTCGTACCGCGACCAGTGGCTCGAGGTCCCGGCCAACGCGGTGCTGGACAACGGCTTCAAGCTGCAGTGGGAGGAGTTCCTGACCGACGTGCTCGCCGGGCGTCCGCATCGTTTCGACCTCCTCTCCGCTGCGCGCGGCGTGCAGCTCGCGGCGCTCGGTCTCCAGTCGGCGGCGGAGCGGCGCACCGTCGACGTCCCGGAGATCGTCTTGTGACCACGGTGCGCCTCCCGCGACCGGACGGCTCGATGACGGAGTACACGCTCGGTCGACCCGGTGGATGGAAGCGTCCGAGCGGCCCGGCGACCTCGCGGGTCGCCTACGCCGCGCCGCACGTCATCCCCTCCGTCCTCGCCGACAACACGCCGGGTGCGTCGGCGGTGATCGACTGGGACGCCACCCTGGCGTTCCGGCGCGAGCTGTGGTCCTGGGGACTGGGCGTGGCCGACGCGATGGACACCGCCCAGCGCGGTATGGGCCTGGACTGGCCGGCTGCCCGGCAGCTGGTGACCCGGTCGGCGGCGGAGGCCCGCGCGGCCGGCGGGCGGCTGGCGTGCGGGGCGGGCACCGACCAGCTCGACCTCACCGCCCTGCCTCCCGGGCGAGCCGGCCGGGCAACCGTGCTCGCGGCCTACCGGGAGCAGATCGAGGTGGTCGCCGGCTCAGGGGCCACCGTCATCGTCATGGCGTCACGTGCGCTCGCGGCCACGGCGGACGGACCCGAGGCGTACACCAGCGTCTACGACGCCATCCTGTCCGAGTCCACGGAGCCGGTCATCCTGCACTGGCTGGGTGAGATGTTCGACCCGGCACTGGCCGGTTACTGGGGTGATCGCGATCTCGAGCGCGCGACCGACACGTTCGTCGGCCTGGTGGCCGCTCACGCGGCTCGGGTGGACGGCGTCAAGGTGTCCCTGCTCGACGCCGGGCACGAGCGAGCGTTGCGCACTCGGTTGGCCGGCCTGGATCCACCGGTCCGGCTCTACACCGGGGACGACCTCAACTACCCGGAGCTCATCGACGACGACGGCACCGGCCACTCCGATGCGCTGCTCGGTGCGCTGTCGGCGATCTACCCGGCGGCTGCGGCGGCCCTGGCGCTCTACGACGAACAACGACCGGGACAGGCGCGGTCCGTGCTCGACCGCACCGTCGAGCTCAGCCGCCACCTCTTCGCCGCGCCGACGCCGTACTACAAGGTCGGCATCGCCTTCCTGGCCTGGCTCAACGGCCATCAACCCGGTTTCGCCATGGTCGGCGGCCTCCAGTCGACCCGGTCGGTACCACACCTCGTCCAGACCTTCGTCCTGGCCGACCGCGCCGGCCTGCTCCTCGACCCGGACCGCGCGGCCCACCGGATGTCCGGCTGGCTCGCCGTCCACGGGATCGATGGCTGACCCGCGCGGCGGGCTGGACCGCCTCTCGTTGAACACGGCCACGGTCAAGCGCCTCTCGTTGCCGGATGCCGCCGAGGCTGCCGCCCGCGCCGGTATCGGCGCGCTCGGCCTGTGGCGCGATCGGGTCGCCGAGACCGGTGTCGCACGATCGGCGGCGATCCTGCGCCGCCTCCACCTGTCCACCTCGAGCCTGTGCCGGGGCGGGTTCCTCACCGAACCGGGCGACGGTGCCCGGCGCGCGTCGCACGACGACAACCGGAGGGCGATCGCGGAGGCCGCGGCGCTGGGCGCGGGTGAGCTGGTGCTGGTGGTCGGCGGGCTCCCGGACGGTGACCGCGACCTCACCGGTTCCCGGCAGCGGGTCCGCGACCGCTTGGCGGAGCTCGTACCCGTCGCCGAGGAGCACGGTGTCCGGCTGGCGCTGGAGCCGCTGCATCCGATGTATGCCGCCGACCGGGCGGTGCTCTCCACCCTGGCCCAAGCCCTCGACTGGGCCAGTCCGCATCCGCCGGAGGTCGTGGGCGTCGTGGTCGACACGTTCCATCTGTGGTGGGATCCGGACGTGGCCACCCAGATCGCCCGAGCAGGTGCGGCCGGCCGGATCTCGTCGTATCAGGTCTGCGACTTCCTGGTGCCCATCGCCGACGACCCGCTGCTGTCCCGGGGGGTCATGGGCGATGGTGTGATCGACTTCGCGCCGTTGACCCGCGCGGTGACCCGGGCCGGGTACACCGGACCGGTCGAGGTGGAGATCTTCAACGCCGAGATCTGGGATGCCGCGGCCGACCAGGTGATCGACCGCGTCATCGCTCGGTACGCAGCGCTCGTCGCACCGCACCTGGACGGCTCGGCCCGTCATCCGACCAGGCGCGGCGCGTGATCCTGCTCGCCCTGCCCGCCGATCTGGTGGCGCAGCTGTTCGCTCCCGAGGACCAGGACCGGATGGCGCGGTGCGCGCCGGTGCGGCTGTCGCCGTCGCCCGCCGACCACCACACGCCGGCCGCCCGCCGCCTGCTGGCGACCGCGGAGGTGATCGTCACCGGCTGGGGCAGCGCCCCGGTCGACCGCGCCGTGCTCGACCACGCGGCCCGACTACGGGCGGTGGTGCACGCCGCGGGGTCGGTCCGGGCCTACGCCGGGGAGGACTGCTTCGCCCGGGGGGTCGTCGTGTCCAGCCAGGCCGCGACGAACGCCCAGCCGGTGGCCGAGTACACCGTCGCGATGATCCTGTTGTCCGCCAAGGGAGTTCTCCGCGAGCAGCGCAGCTATCGGCGACGGCGCTCACGGAGTCGGACCTCGGTGGAGCTGGAGCGGCTGGGGGCGTACGGGCGGCGGGTCGGCATCATCGGCGCCTCGTTGATCGGGCGCCGCGTCGTCGAGCTGCTGGCGGCGTTCGACCTCACCGTGGTGGTGTACGACCCGACGCTGCGTCCCGAGGAGGTCGTGGCACCCGGCGTGACCCAGGTCGACCTCGCCACGCTGATGCGGACCTGTGACGTCGTGTCGCTGCACGCTCCGCTGCTCGACGACACCCGCGGGATGATCACCCGGGAGCTGCTGGCCGCGATGAAGGACGGCGCCACCTTCATCAACACCGCGCGAGGGGCCCTGGTCGACCAGGAGGCCCTGATCGACGAGCTGCGGTCCGGACGTCTCGACGCCGTGGTCGACGTGACCGACCCGGAGGTGCCGCCGCCGGACTCGCCGTGGTGGGAGCTGCCGAACCTGACGCTGACCCCGCACATCGCCGGCTCCGTGGGCAGCGAACTGCGCCGTCTGGGTGCCTCGGCGGCGGCCGAGGCGTGCCGCGCCATCCGTGGGGAGCCGTTGCTGCATCCGGTCACCCGCGAGCGGTACGGAGATCGCGCCTGAGGTCCCGGCTCGACGTCCTGGTCCGTCCGGTGGCCCCTCGGTTCAGCAGGTCACGTTCCTGCCCTCGGAGCCGAAGATGTCCAGCCGGCGCTCATCCGGCACCTGCGGTGTGGCCGTGGGGAGGTAATGCAGCTGCACCGCGCGGCGCCGGGTCGAGGTCAGGTTCGGCGGCGTGCCGTGGTGCAGCAGGCCGTGGAAGAAGAGCGCGCCGCCGGGCGGCAGGGGCACGGCGGTGTCGCGCCCGTGGTCGATCGCGGCGTCGCACAGCTGCCAGTCTCGGCGCTTGACGTGCGGCGCCGCACCGTCGCGATGCGTCCCGGGGAGCACGTGCATGCATCCGTTGTCGATGGTGGCGTCGTCGAGCGCGATCCACACGCCGACGATCGGCGTGCCGGGTTCGTAGGCGAAGTAGGCGTTGTCCTGGTGCCACGGCTTCTCCCGTCCACCGCCCGGCGGCTTGAGCAGAGCCATGTCCTGGAACATCGAGATCTCCTCGCTGCCGCAGAGCCGGCGGACCACCGAGAGGATGTCGGGGTGGGCGGCCACCGCGGTGAGCCGGTGGTCCTCGGACACGAACGACATCAACCGGCGGACCAGGTCCATCCGGTTCTCGCCGGCCGTCGTGTCCAGCTGCTCGGTCGCCCATGCCTCCCACTGGACGTCCACGCGCTCCGGACGGTCGAGCACCGCAGCCAGCCCGTCCAGTGCGTCCCTGACCGCCGGCGGATCGAGCAGGTGCCGGACGGCGAGATAGCCGTCGCGCTGGAATCGCTCCGTCAGGTGGTCGTCGGCTTCGTCGATCGAGTCCAGGTAGTCCGCGAGCCGATCTGATCGGTACACGCCGGGAGGCCACTCGATTCCCGGATCCCGGTCGACGTTCCGGCTGGTCGGCGCCATGGCGGTCGTCCTGCACTTCCTGTCTCGGTGATCGTCACTCAACGCTACGAACCGATCCGCCACCGAGCGATCGACCGACCGCGCTGATTTGTGCATCGATCGGTAGTGGGGGTCGGATGCGGCCGGACATACGCTGCACTGGTGCCACGCGACCTGTCCCAGGACTGGGAGGCGTTGATGCGCTGGTCCAGCGGACCGGTGTCGGCGCGGCCGACCGAGCGGTGCGGGCGGGTGCGGTGCGAACCCGGATGGAGCTGGCAGGTACGGCTGCGCGACTTCGACCTGTGGTCGGTGGTCGACGGGTACGGTTCTGCGACGGTCGACGACGTCGAGTACGACCTACGCCCCGGCGACGTGCTGCACCTGCGACCTGGGGCGCTGGCCAGGGTCGAGCAGGACCCGGACCGGCGCTTCACGATCGCCTACTGCCACTACGAGTGGTCGGGTGCCGACCGGACGGCGGCACCGCCCGCCGCCATCCACGTCCGGCTCACCGAGCCGCTCGTCGTCCAGAACCGGATGACCGCGCTCATCCGGCTCGCCGGCGCCCGGCGCCCGCTGGTCCACGTCGAGCGAGCCGCGCTGCTGCAGCTGGCGTTGGTCGAGGTCTATCGCCAGCAGGCCGCCGGGACCGGTGCGCCGAAC
>JBOFLR010000318.1:0-2572 GCA_051657965.1 Dermatophilaceae bacterium | reverse complement strand
TGCCCGCCGGAGAGCTCCTCGACGAGATGGCCGCCGAACTCGCCGAGCCCCACCGAGGCCAGCGCCGCCGCCGCGCGCTCGCTCGCCTCCGGGCCGGGCAGCCCCGAGGCCACGAGCGGTGTCACGACGTTCTCGGCCGCGGTGAGGAACGCCGCCAGGCCGTTGCCCTGCGGCACGAGCACGACGGCCGCACGCACGGCGTCGGCGTGCGTGCGGATGCCGTGCCCGGCCACCTCGACCGAGCCGGTGTCGGGGTGCACGATGCCGGACAGCACGCCGAGCAGGGTCGACTTGCCGGCGCCGGAGTGGCCGACCACCGCCACCAGCTCCCCCGCCCCCACCCGCAGCGAGACACCTCCCAGTGCAGTGGTCGAGCCGAACCGCACCACTACGTCATGGCACCGCACCACCGCCTCGGACGCCGTGAGCTCATCCGCGTCAGACATCACGGCCTCCGCCCGGTTCACGCGTCGTGGTCTCGGCCGCCTCAGGTACCGCTGCCCGGCCGGCCTTGCGCATCGTGGCCTCGTCCGCGTCAGGCAACGGCGACTTCATCCGATCGGACATCACCGCCGCTGCGTCGCCGTCGCCGTCGCCGAGCAGCAGCCACTGGCCGCCCTCCTGATGCACCCGCAGCAGCGAGCCCGGCGGGAACGCCGCGAGCGCATGCGGCGGGAGCGGCACGCTGCCGTCGGCGGAGACGACCGCGAACTCCTCCCCGGCCCGACCCTCGGCCCCGACCCGCCCGTCGCGGATGGTGATGGTGCGCGGCATCCGAGCGGCGACCTCGGGATCGTGGGTGACCAGCACGACCGTCGTTCCCCAGGCGGCGTTCACGTGCTCGAGCGCGCCGAGCACGACGTCGCGCGCGCCGTGGTCGAGCTGGCTGGTGGGTTCGTCGGCGAGCAGCAGGCCCGGCCGGGCGGCGACCGCCACCGCCAGTGCGGCGAGCTGCAACTGCCCCGGCGGCAGTCCGTCGAGCGGCGCGGCCACCCGCTCGGCCGGAAAGCCGACGAGGGCGAGCACGTCGGCGGCCTCGGGCACCTCGCGGCCGTGCCGCAGCGAGGTCCGCTGCGCGAAGCGCACGTTGCCCGCCGCCGAGAGGTACGGCAGCAGGTTGCGCGCCGCGCCCTGGAGCACCATCCCGACCTCGGTGCCGCGGAGCCGGTCGAGGTCGGGGTCGGCGAGCGAGCCGAGGTCGTGCTCGCCCACGTGGACCTGACCGGCACTGGGCCGCAGCAGCCCGCCGAAGAGCGTGAGCAGGGTCGACTTCCCGGCCCCGGAGGGTCCGAGCAGGGCGACCACCTCGCCCGAGGCCACGACCAGGTCGACCCCGGAGAGGGCCGCGACGTCGTGGCCCTCCGCGCGATAGATGTGCACCAAGCCCCGGGTGAGCACCCGCAGCCCGGCGCTCACGCCGTCTCCCGGACCCGAGCAGGGATGCCGCGCGCCGCGACCCTTCGGGCGCAGACCAGTGCCGCCCCACCGACGACGACGAGCGTCAACGTGGCAGCCCCGGCGACCGCGGTCCAGGAGGGGGTGAGGTCGGGCGCCGGGACGGCGACCGGCGAGTCGAACAGCGGCAGGAGCGGTGCCGCGAGGAACGCACCCGACACCCCGCAGAGCGTGCCGAGCAGCACCCCGGCCACGACCGTGGTGGTCTGCTCGAACCGCAGCGCGGCGGCGAGAGTCCGCGGCGGCACCCCCGCGATGCGCAGCCCGGCGAGGTCGCGAGCGACCTCACGCCAGGACGTGACCGACACGACCACGACGACGAGCGACGCCACGAGCACCGCCACGATCCCGGTGAAGACGCCGAGCAGCAGCCCCCATCCGGTAGCCGATCGGTCGTACCGATCCTGCTGTGCCGCAGCCGTGCTCGTCGTCCCGACCCGCACGCCGCCTTCCTCGAGGCCGTCGGTGATGCGGTCGGCCACGGCGGGGTCCGTCGTCGACGACCACACCTGCAGCGCCGAGCCGGGAGGCACCTCGCCGCCGACCCGGAGCTGGGCGTCGAGATCGCCCAGCGCACCCCGCCCGGTGAGCGCCGGCAGCATCGGGACGCGCTGCACCGCCCGGGCGAGGATCGGGCGCGAACCGAGACCGACGAGCGTGAACCGGTCGTCGACCGCGTCGGCGGGCGGCGCGCCGGCGAGCAGCACCGGCGCCGGGTCGGGGACGTCGGCACGGGTGGAGACCAGCCGGCGGCCGGTGTTGTCGAAGTCCACGACGAGGTCGGCACCCGCCCCGCTCACCCGCTGGCTGCCGGTGTCGGCCGCCGGCGCGGTTTCCGGGTCGCGCCACCCGGCCTCGTCGCCGATCGGCAGTGGGGCACCGTCGAGCGCGAGGTCGCGGAACGTCATCCGGCCCGCCACGTTCGTGGCGACCTGATCGGTCTGGCGCACCCACAGCCCGGCCAGCCGGCAGCCGTCGGGGCAGAGCACCCGGGCCCGCACCGACGTACGACCAGAGGCCTGCTGGGGCACCGACACGAGGTCCCGGTCGAGTGTCGTGCCGTCGGGCGTCGTCACGGCGACACCGACGCGGATCGGCTCGGGCGGCGGGCTGGTCG
>JBOFLR010000317.1:0-6020 GCA_051657965.1 Dermatophilaceae bacterium | reverse complement strand
TCGACGTCGTGCTGCGTTCGGCCACAACCGATCTCGTGGCCCGGGCAGTGGCCGTGGGTTCCGTCGTACGGCCGCGGGTGCCGGCCTTCTTCGTCGAGCGAACCTCGTTCGTCGAGCGGGCCTTCTTCGTCGGACGGGTCTTGTCATCGCCGGTCATGGCTTCAGCACCACCTTGATCATGCCGTCCTCCTTCTTCTGGAACGTCTCGTACGCCTTCGGGGCGTCGGCGAGCGGTAGGTGATGGGTGGCGAACCCGTCGACGCCGAGCGGGTCGTCGTCGGTGAGCAGCGGCAGGATGTCGGGAACCCACCGCCGCACGTTGGCCTGGCCCATCCGGAGCTGCACCTGCTTGTCGAAGAGCGTCATCATCGGCATCGGCGAGGTCATCCCGCCGTAGACCCCCGACAGCGAGATGGTGCCGCCGCGACGCACCGCGTCGATCGCGGTGTGTAGGGCAGCGAGCTTGTCGACGCCTACCTTCTGCATCAGCGGTTCGGACACCGCATCGGGCAGCAGCGCCGTGATCCGGTGGCCGAGCCCCGCCGTGGGCGAGCCGTGCGCCTCCATCCCCACGGCGTCGACCACCGCGTCGGCGCCGCGTCCGCCGGTGAGCTCGCGCACCGCCTCGGCCACGTCGTCGACGTCACCGGCGTCGATGGTCTCGACCCCGCGCGCGGCGGCCCGGGCCAGGCGCTCCTCGACGAGGTCGACGCCGATCACGCGGCCCACACCGCGGTGCAGGGCGATCCGCGCGCACATGTCGCCGATCGGGCCGAGACCCATGACCAGCAGGGTGCCGCCGGGCTCGGGGTCGGCGTAGGCGACGGCCTGCCACGCGGTCGGCAGCACGTCGGAGAGGTAGACGAACCGGTCGTCGGACGGGCCCTCGGGCACCTTGACGTGGGTGTAGTTCGCCTGCGGCACACGCAGGTACTCGGCCTGCCCGCCAGGCACGCTGCCGTACAGCTTCGAGTACCCGAACAGCGCTGCGCCCGAGCCCTGTTCACGTACCTGGGTGGTCTCGCACTGGCTCTGCAGGCCGTGCTCGCACATCCAGCAGCGCCCGCAGCACACCTGGAACGGGATGACGACCCGGTCGCCGGGGCGCAGCTCGGTGACCTCGGAGCCGACCTCCTCGACCACGCCCATCGGCTCGTGGCCGAGGATGTCGCCCTCGTTCATGAACGCCCCGAGCACCTCGTAGAGATGCAGGTCGGAGCCGCAGATGTTCGTGCTGGTCACCCGGATGACAGCATCACCCGGGTCCTCGATCCGCGGGTCGGGGACGTCGTCGACCCGCACGTCGCGCCGGTCGTGCCACACCACTGCTCGCACTGGGTTCCTCCTCGATACCGATGCCTCGGATCTACCCGCGCGGGCTCGGGTGACACCTTCTGTCGAGCCCGGATGCCGCGCCGCCTGTCGAGTCCGGATGCCGCACCGCCTGTCGGGCTTGGATGCCGCGTCGTCACCTCGGGATCGTCGGCGGCGCCGTTCCGGCGCGGCGACACAACCGCTACTCCTCGATGCGGGCGTCATCCGCCCGCCGGGGTCGTGCCCCGCTACGGTTGACCGGACGTGTCCCGCGCCCGGCGGGCCGCCGTCGTCGAAGGAGAGCGCCGATGCCCGGTGGACTGGTCGCGCTGCTCGACGACGTCGCGGCGCTCGCCAAGCTGGCGGCGGCATCCGTCGACGACATCGGCGCGGCCGCGGGACGAGCCAGCGCCAAGGCCGCCGGGGTGGTGGTCGACGACACCGCGGTCACGCCGCGCTACGTGCACGGCTTCGCGGCCGAGCGCGAGCTGCCGATCATCAAGAAGATCGCCGTCGGGTCGCTGCGCAACAAGCTGCTCTTCATCCTGCCGGCGATCCTCGCGCTCGACGCGTTCCTGCCGGTGCTGCTCACGCCGCTGCTGATGATCGGCGGCACCTACCTGTGTTTCGAGGGTGCCGAGAAGATCTGGGAGAAGCTCGCCCACCACGAGCCGCAGCATGCGCCGGCCGCGATGGTCGGCGAGGACCACGAGAAGACCATGGTCGGCGGCGCCATCCGCACCGACTTCATCCTCTCCGCCGAGATCATGGTGATCTCGCTGAACGAGGTGGCCGACGAGCCGTTCGGCACCCTCCTGGCGATCCTCGTCGTCGTCGCGGTCGCCATCACGGTGCTCGTCTACGGCGTGGTGGCGCTGATCGTCAAGATGGACGACATCGGGCTCTCCCTCGCCGGGCGGGAGTCGGCGGGCGCGCAGCGGCTCGGCCGGGCGCTGGTGGCCGGGATGCCGCGGCTGCTCGCCGTGCTGTCGACGGTCGGCATCGTGGCGATGCTGTGGGTCGGCGGGCACATCCTGCTCGTCGGGCTGGACGAGCTCGGGCTCACCTGGCCGTACGACGTGGTGCACGGCGCCGAGGAGTGGGTGCGCGAGGCCACCGGCGCGCTCGGCGGTGTGCTGGCCTGGACGACGAACACGCTCGGGTCGGCGTTGCTGGGTGCGCTCGTCGGTGCGGCGGTGGTCGTAGTGGTGACGCTCGTCAAGCGGGCCCGCGGCGGCGCCGAGGCGCACGCCCCCCACGCCTGAGCACAACTTTCCCGCCCGCACCCGGAATCTTCAGGTTCGCCCCACTCCCGTTGTGGGGCGAACCCAAAGGTTGCCCGGCGATGGCGCGGCGGATGACGGATGACGCGGCGCGTGCCCGGAGGAGCGCAGCCCCACCGGCTACCTCGATCGGACTCGCTCGACCGCCCGAACTACCTCGAGCGCCAGCGTCATCCCTTGACGGCGCCCGAGGTGAGGCCGCGCACGAAGTAGCGCTGCAACGAGACGAACACGATCATCGGCAGCACCATCGAGACGAACGCTCCGGCGGTGAGCAGCTCGCTGCCCTGGCCCTGGGTGCCGAGCAGCTGCTGCAGCTCGACGATGACCGTCGCGTTCTGCGAGTCGAGGAACAGCTTGGCGATGAGCAGGTCGTTCCACACCCAGAGGAACTGCAGGGTGGCGAACGCCGCCATCGCCGGCACCGACATCGGGGCCACCAGCCGCCAGAACGTCTGGAAGTGCGTGCAGCCGTCGATCTTGGCCGACTCCACCACGCTGGTCGGCAGCGTCGACATGTAGTTCCGCAGCGTGTAGATGGCCAGCGGCATCCCGAACCCGGTGTGCAGCAGCCAGACCGCGATGAACTGCCCCGAGATGTCCAGCCCGCGCGGCCCGAGCAGGTCGAGCATCGGCTGGAACGCCACCTGGATCGGCACCACCAGGACCGCGACGATGACGATGAAGAGCACGTCCTTGCCGCGGAAGTCGATGAAGGTGAACGCGTACGCCGCGAAGGCGGCGAACATGATGGGGATGACGGTTGCCGGGATCGCGACGACGAGCCCGTTGAGCAGCCCGGTGTCGAGGTCGGTGCCCTCGAACACGCCGCGGTAGTTGTCGACGGTCCACCCGGTGCCGAACGGGTCGAGCAGCGAGGTCCACCAGCCGGAGGACACCGCGTCGTCGCGGCTGCGGAACGAGGTGACCAGCAGCCCGAGCGTGGGCACGGTCCACAGCAGCGCGAGCACCGTCATGGCCGCCATGGAGAACCAGCTGCGCGGCCGGCCGTCGCGCATCAGCGAGCGGCTCATCGGCTCGCCTCCTCGGCCCGGAAGTGCCGCACCTGGTACACGAGGATCGGCACCACCGCCAGCAGCAGGATGACGACGATCGCCGACGCTCGACCGGCCTGGCTGTTGGCGAACAGCTCGTTGAAGAACAGGTTGGCGATGACGTTGGACTCGAAGCGTCCGTTGGTGAGCACGTAGACGATGTCGAACACCTTGAGCACGAGGATGAGCACGGTGACGAAGACCGTGATGATCGTTCCCTGGATCTGCGGGACGACGACCCGGAAGAAGATCTGCACCTCGCTCGCCCCATCGATGCGGGCCGCCTCGATGGTGTCCTGCGGCACGCCCTTGATCGCCGAGGACAGCAGCACCATGGCGAACCCGACCTGCAGCCAGACCAGGATCGCCATCATGAGGAACGAGTTCAGTCGCCCGGTCGAGATGCTCAGCCAGGTCTGCGGCTCGCCGCCGAGCGCCACCCAGATGGCGTTGAGCAGCCCGGTCTGGTCAGCGCCCGGGTCGTCGTACGCGTAGACCAGGCCCCAGATCGCCGAGGCGCCGACGAACGAGATGGCCATCGGCAGGAAGATCAGCCCCTTGGACGCCTTCTCGCCGGTGGCGCTGAGCTTGTCGGCGAGCACCGCGACGAGCACCCCGAACACCACCGTCACGGCCGGGACGACGAGCAGCCAGAGCACGTTGTTGACGATCGAGCTCCAGAACTGAGCGTCGCCGAGGATCGAGCGGTAGTTCTCCAGCCCGACCCAGGCGGTGCTGTCCGCGTTCGCGAACGAGTACACGACCGTCTGGTAGGTCGGGTAGAGCAGCACCAGCGCGATGAGCCCGAGCCCCGGCAGCAGGAACGCGTACGGGATGACGCCCGCGGCCAGTCGTCGCGGCAGCGCCTCGACGAACAGGTTGAGGAACCAGAACAGCGCCGCGGCACCGCCGACGCCGGCGACCACGGCGAGCACCCCGATGAGCACCCGGTTGCCGAACCACTGCGGGTAGAAGGCGAAGGCGAGGAAGAGGTTGCCGACGGCCCAGACGACGAGCGCCATCCCGAGCACACCGACGACGATGCGGATGACGTCCGCCCGCCCGCCGCGGCCGGCCGGCCCGTCCGGCTCGGCGCCCGGACCGGCATCCGAGGTGGTCGAGCCACCTGGAGGCGGGGTGGTCGTCGCGGTGCTCACGACGCACCTTTCGGCCACGACGCCTCGATGGTGTCGGCGACCTGTCGTGAGGACCGTCCGCCCATCCACTGCACCATCCCGGTCCAGAACGTGCCCGAGCCGACCTCCTTCGGCATCACGTCGGAGCCGTCGAAGCGGAAGACGTCGGCGTCCGCGGCGATCCTCGCCATCTGCCGGGTGGTCTCGTTCGGGTAGTTCGCGGCGTCGAACGTGCGGTGCGGCGAGAGCCAGCCGCCGGCCTTGGCCCACTCGGCGCCGAAGGTGTCCGAGGTGAGGAACTCCATCACCCTCGTGGAGTCGTCGTCGTCGCCGTTGAACAACCCGGCGATGTCGCCTCCACCGAGGATGGGCTGGCCCTCGTAGCCACCCTCGAACGGCGGGTAGACGAAGATGCCGACCCGCTGGTCGAGGCTCTGCTGCACCGGCTCGGGAAGGAAGCCGACCGCGAAGTTGCCCTGCCGCATGAGGTAGCACCGCGGCGGCGTCGCGAAGGCCGGGTTCATCGCCTCGCCGAACGGCGTGTTGAGGATGCCGCGGGCGCCGCCGAGCACGGCGCCGTCGGTCTTGACGAGCTTCCCGAGCTCGTCGAACGCGGCGACGATCCGTGTGTCGTTGAACGGGATCTCGTGTGCCACCCACTGGTCGTAGACGTCCGGCCCGTACATCCGCAGCACGAGCTCCTCGAGCCAGTCGGTGCCGACCCAGCCGGTGGCCTGGTCGGACTCCCAGCCCATGCACCACGGTGCGGTGCCGGTGTCCTGGATCTTCTTCGTCTCGGCCGTGAGCGCCTGGATGCTGGCCGGTGCGGTGTCGAACCCGCCCTGCTCGAAGGCCGGCTTCGGGTACCAGACCAGGCTCTTGACGGCGAGGCGCATCGGCGCTCCGTAGACCCGCCCCTGGTACTGCGCGGACTCGAGCATGCCCGGCACGAGCGTGCGGTCGAGCGAGTCGTAGTCGAGGAAGGTGTCGATCGGGTTGACCTTGCCCTCGGCGGCGAACTCGAGCAGCCCGCCCGGCTGCGGGAACAAGCCGATGTCGGGCGAGTCGCCGGCGTTGACCCGCTGTTTGACCGTCGTCGTGAAGTCGGTGTCGGGGGTGTACTGGATGTCGATCCCGGACTCCTCCTCGAAGCCGGCGATGGACGCCTCGAACGCCGTGGCCTCCTCACCGCCGAAGGCGCCGAGGATGGTCACGACCCGGTCGCCGTCGGG
>JBOFLR010000316.1:0-7178 GCA_051657965.1 Dermatophilaceae bacterium | reverse complement strand
CGTTGCCGAGCAGGTACACCGTGCCGTCACCGGTCTCCAGCGGCTGGTTGACCCGGATGACGCGCTCGCGGCTCGCGCCGGAGGGGTCGGTGAACGTGGTGCGGGCCTCGAAGTCGCGGGGCTGCCCGAACTGGCCGCGACCGCGGGTCTGGCTCTCGAACTCGGCCGAGAACCGGTCCAGTCGCAGCGTCCACGGGTCGCGGTCGTTCACGTCGACCAGTGCGCCCGGATTGAACGTGTCGTAGCGCGAGAGCGTGTTGGCCACGGTCTGCCCGTCGGGGACGATGACGTCGGCCCGCCAGCCGAACAGCTGCCCCCAGGCCACGCCGACGAGCACGCCGAGCAGGGCCAGGTGGAACACCAGGTTCCCGGTCTCCTTGAGGTAGCCCTTCTCGGCCGAGAGCGTGGTGTCGTCGTGGGCGTGCACGCGGTAGCGGCGGCCGCGCAGTACCGAACGGAGCCGGTCGCGCACGTCCTCGGGCGGCCCGTCGATCACGGTCTGCTGGTGCGCGGCGAGCCGGTCGAGGCGTCGCGGCGCGCGTGGCGGCCGCGCCCACAGCTGGCCCCAGTGCAGCCGGGTGCGGGGGACGAGGCAGCCCACCAGGGAGACGAAGAGCAGCAGGTAGATCGCCGCGAACCACGGGGTGCTGTAGACGTCGAACATCCCCAGCCGGTCGAGCCACCGGCCGAGCGTCGGGTTCTCGGTGATGAACCGGGCCGTCTCGGCCGCGTCGATGCGGCGCTGCGGAAAGGTCGAGCCGGGGATCGCCGCCAGAGCGAGCAGGAGCAGCAGCAGCAGCGCGGTGCGCATGCTGGTGAGCTGCCGCCAGGCGAACCGCGCCCACCCGAGCGGGCCGAGTCGGGGTTGGATGACCGGCGGCGGCGAGGTGGTGGTACTCACAGCGGCACCTCGAACCCGAGCACGAGCTCGGTCTGGAGCAGGCGGTTCAGGCTCTCCCACACGCCGGTGACGAGGAGCGCACCGACCACCACGAGCATCCCTCCCCCGAACCGGCGGATGCCGCGCCGGCGCCGGCGCAGCCACCCGCTCACCCGGCCGGCGCGGTCCAGGCCACCGGCGACCGCGACGAAGGGCAGCCCCAGCCCGAGGCCGTAGCACACGGCCAGCAGCACGCCCCGCGCGACGTCGGGCTCGGTGGTGGCCGTCGCGATGGCCAGCACGGCGCCGAGGGTCGGCCCGGTGCACGGCGCCCAGCCGAGGGCGAACACCGCCCCGAGCAGCGGGGCGCCGAGCAGGCCCGCCCGCGGACGCCACCGCACCCGCACCTCCCGCTGGGCGCCGGCCCCGAGGAAGAGCAGGCCCATGAGGATGACGACGACGCCGCCTGCGCGCATCAGCAGCGTGCGCTGCTCCACGAGGGCCCGGCCGGCTGTGGTGACGAAGATCGAGCCGAGGATGAACACCGTGGTGAACCCGGCGACGAACAGCAACGCCCCGAGCGTGGTGCGGCCCCCCGCCCGACGGGCGCCGGTGTCGCCGGTGAGGCCACTGACGTAACCGAGGAATCCCGGGACGAGGGGCAGGACGCACGGGCTCGCGAACGAGACCAGCCCGGCGACGAGCGCGACACCCACGGCGAGCGGGAGCGCCCCGGTGGCGGCTGCCTCTCCGGCCGCCGACCACGGTGCCCCGGCGACGACCTCGCTCACGTGCCGGCCACGGCGTCCTCGAGCAGTCCTCTGAGGGTGCCCGCGGTGACCGGCCCGTTGACCCGCGCGGCGATGCGGCCCTCGCGGTCGAGCACGAGCGTGGTGGGCACGGTGGGCGCCTTGCCCTGCAGGGCGAGGATCGTGGTGCCCGACTCGTCGCCGATGTTCGGGAAGGTGACCCCGGCGCGCCTCGCGAAGGCAGCCCCTCCGGCGGCGTTGTCCCGGAAGTTGATTCCGACGAACCGCACCGGCGCGCCGGCCTTCTGCTGCTCCTCCCAGACCTGCTGGAGCACCGGCATCTCGGCGACGCACGGCCCGCACCACGACGCCCAGACGTTGAGCAGCAGGATTTCGCCCCGCGCCTCGGCGCTGCGGAACTCCCCGCCACCGAGCAGTTCGCCGGACAGCTCCACCGGCTCGCCGCGCTCGGATCGGGGAACAGTCTCGACGCTGCCGTCGCCGGACACGTAGCCCTTCTGATCGCCGCGGCGGGCCTGCTCGGAGACCGAGTTCGGGTCGCTGGTGCAGGCCGCGGCGCCGGCGAGCGCGGCCGAGGCGAGTGCCAGCACGGTGCGGCGAGTGGGCCCGCCGGTCATGCCCCGGCCCCGGGCTGGGCCTGCGGCAGCAGGGCGGCGGCCGGCGCGCTGTACGACAGCGACAGCAGCTCGTCGTCGAGGAACGTGAGCGTGGTCAGCGAGGCGAGTGCGCACTCGCGCCGGGCCGGATGGTGCACCAGCGACCGGCCCTCGGTGGCCCGGCGGATCAGCCAGATCGGAGCCTGATGACCGACGAGGACGGCCTCGTGACCGCGGGCGACCGCCCGGGCGTCGACGATGGCGCCGCGCATCCGCTCGACGAGGTCGAGATAGGGCTCTCCCCACGACGGCCGGAACGGGTTGACCAGCCGTCGCAGCAGCCGCGGCTGCCGCAATAGACCGGCACCACCCGCCACCGGCAGGCCCTCGAAGTCGTTGCGGGCCTCGAGCAGCCGCTCGTCGACGACCACGTCGAGGCCATGCGCCGCGGCCACCGGCGCGGCTGTCTCGCGGGCCCGCTCGAGCGGGCTGGACACGACATGGACCACGTCATGGTCGGCGAGATGTCCGGCGGCGAGCTCGGCCATCCGGACGCCGAGCGCGGAGAGGCGGTAACCGGGGAGCCGGCCGTAGAGGATGCGCCCGGGATTCTCGACCTCGCCGTGCCGCAGGAGATGGATGACGGTCCGCACCGGATCGGCGGCCGGGACAGCACCGGCGGGCGGGATGGTCATGACCTCGATTGTCGCAAACCGGACGACGGCGGATGACGCCGCCTACGCACCGAGCGCCGACCGCGTCGTGCTACGCGGTCGGCGCTCGGTGGAGGCGATCGGCTCCGGTCAGTGGCGGCGGACGATGCCGCGACGAGTGGCGACCACGAGGCCGGCACCTGCGGCGATCAGCGCTGCGCCCACGCCGAGCGCCGGCAGCGGGGAGCTACCGGTCTCCGCGAGTCCGCCACCACCGCCGCCGCCCGTGCCCGGGCCGGTGGTCTCGCCGCCACTCCCGGGCGTCGTGGGGTTCACCGTGGGGGTGGTCGACGGCGACTCGCTTCCGGACACCGTCGGGCTCGGCGACTCACTCGGGCTCGGCGACTCACTCGGGGACGGCGACTCGCTCGGGGTGGGCGACTCACTGGCGGATACGGTCGGCGACGGCGACTCGCTCGGGCTCGGCGACTCCGACGGGCTCGGCGACTCACTCGGCGACGGCGACTCGCTCGGGCTCGGGGACTCCGACGGGCTCGGCGACTCACTCGGCGACGGCGACGGGCTCGGCGACTCCGACGGGCTCGGCGACTCGCTCGGGCTGGGCGACTCCGACGGGCTGGGCGACTCGCTCGGGCTGGGCGACTCCGACGGGCTGGGCGACTCACTCGGGCTGGGCGACTCCGACGGGCTGGGCGACTCACTCGGCGACGGCGACTCGCTCGGGCTCGGGGACTCCGACGGGCTCGGCGACTCACTCGGCGACGGCGACTCGCTCGGGCTCGGGGTCTCGGACACCGTCGGCGTCGGGGTGGGGGTGGGCTCGCAGCGGTCGCCGTTGAACCACCAGCCGATCGGGGCGACCGGCTCGTTGCCGATGCCGAACGGGCCGGTGAGCACGCGCGGCAGCTTGACGTCGCCGGGGTAGACGTCGATCTGCGTCTGACAGGTCAGCGGGTCGGGGACGTTCGGGACGTCCTTGCCGGTCGGCCGGTCACCGCCCGGCACCTCGAAGGTGACCTTGCGCGACGCCACGCGGTCCTGGGGCCAGACGCCGTCGGCGGAATCGTCGCGAACCCGCCAGTACCCGACGGTGAAGGTCACCGGCTCGCACGCCGGAAGGTACCGACCGGTGTCGTCCTTGGTGGTCGTGGCTTTGACGCGCTGGGTGGTGTAGTTGACCGTGAGGACCGGCGAGGGGTCGCACTCGGTGTCGGTGGTGGCCGGTGTGGCGGGAGCACCCATTGCCAGGGCCGGTACGGAGAGAGTGGCACCGCCGACGATCAGGCAGGCGGCTGCCAGCGCGGCGTTACGAGCGAGAGGCATGCAGACGCGTCCTTCGGTGTGGCATCTGACGGCGTCCGCACCGGCACGTCGGGTCTGCCCGCATCGATGACACGGCAGCGCCGTGACACAACACGCGAAGACCGGCTCTGCGAGCCCGTGGGAGGAATCCATGGGCGACGCAATCCAGAACGAGGTGGTGAACCAACCCCGATCCCCTGCACGGATCGTCGGCCCCCACGGGTGTCGTGGCGGCAGGGATGAAGATACCGGAACGCGAGCACAATGGCCGACTGGTTGAGAGAAATACCCATCGGGTCCGGAAGCGGCCGCCGAACGACCGACCTCAGGGTACCTGGGCCGCGGCAGCCCGGGCAGCCGCGGGGAGCGCGTCGAGCACCCGCTGGACCGCCGCGTCGTCGTGAGCGGCCGACACGAACCACGACTCGAAGGCGCTCGGCGGCAGGTACACCCCGGCATCCAGCAGGGTGTGGAAGAAGCGGGCGAAGGCGGTGAGGTCCTGGTCGCGGGCGTCGTCGTAGTCGAGCACCTCACCGTCGCGGAAGAACACCGAGAACATCGAGCCCGCCGACTGCACCCGGTGCGGCACCGCGGCCTCGGTCAGGGCGGCCGACACCCCGGCCCGTAGCGCGTCGGCCACCTCGTCCAGCCGTCGGTAGACGGCGTCGTCGCAGCTCCGCAGCGTGGCGAGGCCGGCCGCCGTGGCCACCGGGTTCCCGGAGAGTGTGCCGGCCTGGTAGACCGGCCCGTCGGGGGCGAGCAGGGCCATGACGTCGGCCCGACCGCCGAACGCCGCGGCCGGGAACCCGCCGCCCATGACCTTGCCGAACGTCATCAGGTCGGGCGTCACCGCGGCATCCTCGTGACCCCACCACCCCGCACGCGACACCCGGAAGCCGGTCATCACCTCGTCCGACACCAAGAGGGACCCGTGCTCGGCGGTGACCCGTCGCATCGTCTCGGTGAAGCCCGGAGCCGGCGGGACGACGCCCATGTTCCCGGCGGCGGCCTCGGTGACCAGGCAGGCGATCTGGTCACCGCGGGCCGCGAACACCGCCTCCAGCGCGGCGACGTCGTTGTAGGGCAGCACCACGGTCTCGGCGGCCGTCGGGCTCGGCACGCCGGCCGAGTCGGGCAAGGCGAGCGTCGCCACGCCGGAGCCCGCCGACACCAGCAACGAGTCGACGTGGCCGTGGTAGTGGCCGGCGAACTTCACCACGAGGGGCCGGCCGGTGAACCCCCGGGCGAGGCGGATGGCGCTCATCGTCGCCTCGGTGCCGCTGGAGACCAGACGGACCTGCTCGACCGGGCCGACCCGCGCCACGATCTCCTCGGCGAGCAGCACCTCGTTCTCCGACGGCGTGCCGAAGGAGAAGCCGCGGGCAGCAGCCTCCTGCACGGCATCCACCACCGCCGGCGGACGGTGTCCGAGGATCATCGGCCCCCAGCTCCCGACCAGGTCGACGTACTCGCGGCCGTCGACGTCGGTGAGGTAGGCACCCTGCCCGCTCGCCATGAACCGCGGCGTACCGCCGACCGCCCGGAACGCTCGCACCGGGGAGTTGACCCCGCCAGGCGTCACCGCCCGCGCCCGGGCGAGCAGGGTCGCCGAGCCGTGAGTTCCGGATGACGCGGGACCGGACGGTAGCGATGCGGCGGACGAGGGTGCGGTCACGCCCGCCATTGTGGCCTCAGCAGGCCTCGTCGGGCGTGGCGGGGTCGGCTTCGTAGGCGTCGCGAACCGTCTGCATCACCTCGCCGAGAGCGCGCAGCTGCTCGGGGGAGAGCAGGTCGACGAGATGCCGGCGCACGCTTGCGACGTGGACCACCGCGAAACGCCGGATCGCGGCCTCGCCCTCGGGGGTGAGCCGCAGGAGCACCCCGCGGCCGTCATCCGGCGCGGGTGTGCGCACGACCCAGCCGCGGCACTCGAGACGTGCGGCGGCGTGTGTGACCCGGCTGCGCGACTGGACGATCAGGGCCGCGAGAGCCGACATCCGCAGGCTCGACCCGTCGGCCTCCGACAGCATCGACAGGAGCTCGTACTCGGGCAGGCTGATGCCGGCCCGCTGGAGATCGCGGTCGAGCGCGACGTCGAGCTCGCGACCGGCGCGGAGATACGCGCGCCAGGCGCGCTGCTCGTCGTCACTCAACCAGCGCACGCCGGCCGGCGGTGACGTTGCCGACCCGTCCATCCGGCCATCGTCGCACGCGGCCCGGACGCGGCGAACAGCCCGTGACGGCCCGGTCGGCACGGCAGGCCGCAGGGGTAGCCGACTCACCCGATCTCCGTTATCGTTGAAACCTCAACTACATCCTTCCACGAGGAGGGGTGGCAACCTGTCAAGGAGGCGCATATGGCCAGCATCTCGGACCTCACCCCCGGCACCTGGACGATCGACCCGATGCACACCACTGTCGGCTTCACCGTCCGCCACCTCATGGTGTCGAAGGTGCGCGGCACGTTCGAGGACGTCAGCGGCACCGTCACCGTCGCCGAGGACGTCGCCGCGTCGACCGCCGAGGTGATCGTGCAGCTGGTATCGGTCTCGACCGGCACCGCCGATCGTGACAACCACCTGCGTTCCGCAGACTTCTTCGACGTGGAGAACCACCCGGCGATGACCTTCCGCTCGACCTCCTTCGACGGGACGACGCTGCGTGGTGACCTCACCATCAAGGGCGTCGCCAAGCCTGTGACACTCGATGTCGAATTCGGCGGGCTCGCCACCGACCTCTACGGCAACGAGAAGGCGGCCTTCGAGGCCACCGGCGAGATCGACCGCACCGAGTGGGGCCTCACCTGGAACGCACCGCTCGAGAAGGGTGGCGTCGTGGTGTCCGAGAAGGTGCAGCTGTCGATCGACCTGCAGCTGACGAAGCAGGCCTGAACCGCAGCTCTTCTCCACCCGCACGACCGGCCGCGGGTGGTTCGGGTACGAGCACCCGAACCACC
>JBOFLR010000315.1:0-3561 GCA_051657965.1 Dermatophilaceae bacterium | reverse complement strand
CTCGCCGCGGAGGTCGACGCCGGCCGGGTGGACCCTCGCACGGTGGTCTGTGTGCTCACCCATGACCCGAAGTTCGACGTGCCGGTGCTCGAGCAGGCGCTGCGCCTGCCCGACCTCGCGTACGTGGGCGCGATGGGGTCGCGGCGCACGCACGACGACCGGGTCGCCCGGCTGCGCGAGGCGGGGGTGACGGATGCCGAGCTGGCTCGGCTCTCCTCGCCGATCGGGCTCGACCTCGGTGCGCGTACACCCGAGGAGACCGCGGTGTCGATCGCGGCCGAGATCATCGCCTCGCAGTGGGGCGGAGGCGGACACCGGTTGCAGTACACCGAAGGGCCCATCCACCGTCACGGCGTCGACCGATGACATCCGGCTCTGTCGTCTCCCTGGAGCATCTTGCGGCGGCTCGGGACGTCGCAGCTCGATGTCGGGCCGTCTGATCCCGGTCACACGTCCTCTGGTTCGGATGTGTCTCCGCCCCACAGTCGGGTACGCAGCGTCCGAGGGGATCGGCCGGTGTGCTCCTTGATCAGCCTGGAGAAGTGGAACGCGCTTCGAAAACCGGTCCGCGCGGCGATGACGTTGATGGCCAAGCCCGTGCTCCCGAGCAGTTCCACCCCGCGTTGCGTCCTGCATTGCCAGACATACCTCATCGGGGTGGTGCCGAGATGCTGACGAAAGAGACGCGTCAGATGCTGCGGCGTGACATGGGCAGCTCGAGCGATAGCTGACAACTCGAGCGGCTCGTGAAGTCGGGCGTGGATGTGCAGCTTGGCCAGCGTGACGGCCCGAGGCTCGCGTCCTCCGCTGCCAAGCGCGGCTTCGAACACGACGATGCTCAGCAGGGTCAGGCCGAGCGACTCCAGGGCGGCGTCCGCCTCGGGTCCCGACGGGAGCGAGAGCCCGCACTCCAGAAGGTTGTTGACGCGGTCGCTGGGAGGAAGCACGTCCTGTACGGCGCCCGATGCTTCCTCGAGCTTCGGGGTCAACAGGTGCGGTGCGACGGCACACCACGCATGGCGGGTCGGCCGATCCTCGGCGAACGTGAAGCACTCGAGGTGCCCCGGCGACAACAGGACACTGTGCTGTTCGGGAACGACCACCGTCGCACCGTCGATGTCGACCGTGGCTTCACCCGCGTACACCGTGACCAGCTGTACGTCGCGTTGCACCCGAGGTCCGAACGCCGCGCGTAACGGGTAGTCCACGTCCCCGAACGTCACGCCGCCTGACGTGCGCTGACGATTCATCCTGGACAGGTTCACGTCAATCGAGTCTATTTCCGGTCGGGTCTACCGTTCGTAGCATGTTCGTCGAGGTCAACTCGAGCGAGGCCACCGTGACTCATGCGAATGCGATCGCCACCGGTCTGAATACCCTGGCGAACGAACACCAGCTCGCGGCCTTCGCCTCCTGGCCGGGTGGCGAGGCGCCTGCCGGCTACTTCTCGCAGTTCACCGCTCATGCCGTGCGGTTCTACGAGGATCACGGCTTCCTGGTCCTCCAGGACGCCCTGTCGAGCGCCGAGGTCGAGGCGCTGAACAGCGAAGCCGCGCAGATCTGTCGCGGCGAACGCGGCGACATCCGTGGGGTGACGCACCCCGAGCCGGACGAGTCGGATCTCGAGGTGGTTCGGCGCTATCTCTGCATTCACTTCCCACACAAGGTCTCCGGTGCCGTACACGACATGCTGGCGCACCCGAAGATCGTGGACGCGCTGACCGGTGTCATCGGTGACAACGTCAAGTGCATGCAGTCCATGTTGTTCATCAAGGCGAGTGGCAAGCCCGGCCAGGCGTGGCATCAGGACGAGTTCTTCATCCCTACTCGAGACCGCTCGTTGACCGGCGCATGGATCGCCCTGGACGACGCCACCGTGGAGAACGGCTGTCTGTGGGTCATCCCAGGCTCGCACCGGCACGGCATTCTCTGGCCGCAGTCCCAGCAGAGCGACGCGCGCTTCGACTGTACGGGCGAGTCCATGTACTTCCCGTACAGCGACGACGATGCCATCCCTGTCGAGGTCCGCAAGGGCAGCGTCGTGTTCTTCAACGGGTATCTGCTGCATCGGTCGTTGCCGAACTTCGCCTCGAGCGGCTTTCGGCGTTCCCTGGTGAACCACTACATGAGCGCCGAGTCGCTGCTGCCGTGGTCCACCGGCACGGACGGGCAGGGCGGGGTCGTTGCCGACTACCGCGACATCGTGCTCGTCGCTGGCAAGGACCCATACGTGTGGAAGGGCGTGGATGACGTCGCGAGCGCCCACGTGCGCGCCAGCGGCGAAGGCGGCTGCGGGAACGCCGAGGACAACGTGAGTCCTCGGGCCGACCACATCCGCCACGATCGTTGAGCCCGGGTCCACCGGTTCCGACAGGACCTGTGGAGACGGACCGTTTCCTCAGCACCTCAGTGTTGCGGTGAGCGTTCGGGAGCCGATCGCCCACCGGCGGGGATGACGCCATCCGGTGACGCCGTCAGCGCGCCGTCCGCACCACGGCGGCCAGCCACCGACGCCGGATCAGCGCCGAGAACGGCCCTACCGCCCCCCAATAGCGCCTGAACCGGCGCCGTGCCCGCTCGTCGACCGCCGCGACCCTGGTCTCGGTCGACAGCCGGCATCCGGTCGACGTCTCGACCGCCCGCAGGTCGACAGCCATTCGCACTGATCCGGCGGACGCCGGGTCGAAGGCGCGCACATTTTCGGCCAGCCGCCACGGACGACCGGATGCTCCCAGCACCACCTCGTGCGGCGACCGGTGCAGGACCTGGAACCCCATCTGCTCGAACAGGTCCGCGACCGTGGCGGCACGGGGGAGGCCGCGTGCCATCAGGAGCGTCGCGGTCAGCAGGTCCGGCGCCGCCGGTGCCGACAGCGCCAGTCGTACGGCCTCCGCGGGCGTGCAGCGCAGGTCCACCTGATGGTGCTCGCGTGCGTCGTAGTCCGGAAGCAGGTCGGCCAGTGCACTCACCCCGCCATCGTAGGAATGCCGGGACGAGACCGAGTGTCAGCCAGGGCTCCGGTTCGTCGCGCAATCGATGGTTCAACAGGCGGGTGCCCAGACCGCGGCGCTGGGCCGAGGGCCGCACCAGGACGTCGGGGAACGCCGCGAGCACCTCAGCCGGCTTGACCGAGCCGGGCAACCCGCTCGCCGTACGCGGCGGCTTGCGCCGGCCGCCATAAAGTGATATCTAATCACTATCACATCGATTCAGGAGGAGTGAGCCCGATGACCACCTCGACGCCCCAGACCCCTCGGCCGGCCGTATCCGACGTCAGCGTGCGGATGCCGGCGCCGCAGGTCGCCGAGCGACCGGCCCGGGTGCTGCCCGGCTGGCCGGTCCTCGCCGCCTGCGTCGTCGCCCTCGTCGGCGGGATGACGCTCGCGGCCTTCGGTGTCGCCTCCGACCGGGGCGCGCTCGCGGCGGTCGGCGGGCTGCTCGTGCTGCTCGCCCTCCTCGCCAGTCCGGGTTTCACCGCCATCGCACCCGGGCAGGCGCGCGTCATCCAGCTGCTCGGCCGGTACCGCGGCACGGTGCGCGCCGACGGGCTGCAGTGGGTGA
>JBOFLR010000314.1:0-11875 GCA_051657965.1 Dermatophilaceae bacterium | reverse complement strand
CGCCGGATGCCGCGACCTCGCCTGGCGTCGCGACCGCGCCGGGCGCCGTCATCCGGCTGCTCGTCGTCGACGACCATCCGGTGGTGCGGGCCGGGATGGTGGCCGTGCTCGGGGAGGAACCCGGCCTGGCCGTGGTCGGCGAGGCCGGCAACGGCGCCGAGGCATTGGCGCTGGTCCCGCGGCTCGACCCCGACGTCGTGCTCATCGACCTGCGGATGCCGGTCATGGACGGCGCCGACGCCACCGCCCGCATCGTCGCGCTGCCCGACCCGCCGCAGGTGCTCGTACTCACCACCTACGACACCGACGCCGACATCGTGCGCGCCGTGGAGGCCGGTGCTCGTGGCTACCTGCTCAAGGACACCCCGACCGCGCAGCTCGTCGACGCGATCCGGCGGGCGGCCGCGGGGGAGACGGTGCTGGCGCCACCGGTGGCCGCCCGCCTCGCCGACCGGTTGCGCGCCCCGGCCGGCCCGGGGCTCACCGTCCGCGAGCGCGACGTGCTCGGTCTGGTGGCCCGCGGGCTGTCCAACGCCGACATCGGTCGCGAGCTGTTCATCGGCGAGGCCACGGTGAAGACGCACCTCATCCGGGCCTTCGCGAAGCTGGGCGTCACCGACCGCACCGCCGCCGTCACGGCCGCGTTCCGCCTCGGCCTCATCGACCTCCCCCGCTCCTGACCGCGAACGTGGGTGAGAATCGTCGGCTCAGCGGCGGTTTTCACCCACGTTCGTGGGGGTGGGACACGTCAGGCCCCGGCACGGAGCCGACCGTCCTCGCCGCCGTGCCGGGGTCTCTACGGTTCGGAGTCCCGCTCGGATGACCGACCTCCCCGGGCTACATTGGCGCCGGCGGCCCGCACCCGACCCGTTCGTCCGACGAAGGAGCGCCGATGTCACGATCTCTCCACGTCACGACCCGGCTCCGCGCCATAGCCACCGTTCTCGTCTGACATGCGCTCACCAGGGTGTGGATGACGACCACCGGCGAGGTGCCCGGATGACGACCGCCGGCGACGAGCCAGCGCCGCACGACGGGGTCGGGGTCGGTCCGTGGGAGGGACCGTGGCCCGACGACGAGCGCTACGACCCCGAGCTGCTCCGCCTCGGCGACCGGCGCAACGTCATCGACCGGTACCGGTACTGGCGGGTCGAGGCCGTGGTGGCCGACCTCGACGCGCGGCGTCATCCGTACCACGTGGCCATCGAGAACTGGGAGCACGACCGCAACATCGGGTCGGTGGTGCGCACCGCCAACGCCCTGGGCGCGGCCGCGTTCCACATCGTGGGGCGGCGTCGCTGGAACCGCCGGGGCGCGATGGTGACCGACCGCTACCAGCACGAGCACCACCACGAGGCCGCTGCCGACCTGCTGGCCTGGGCGGCGTCATCCGGCCCCGGTGGTGCTCGGATGCCGCTCGTCGGCATCGACAACGTGCCCGGGTCGCGACCGATCGAGACCACCGACCTGCCGCGCGAGTGCGTGCTGGTCTTCGGTCAGGAGGGCCCCGGGCTCACCGCCGAGATGCTGGCCGCCTGCGACGTCGTGCTGCACATCGAGCAGTACGGGTCGACCCGCTCGATGAACGCCGGCGCGGCCGCGGCGATCGCCATGCACGCCTGGGTCCGCCGGCACGTCCATGGACAGCCCGGGAACGCGCGTACCCCGCACGACGGGTAGGTCGTGCGGGGTACGCGCGGGCGGTGAGGCGGGCGGCCCGGTCTCAGCGCACCGAGACGCCGGCTGCCGCGGCCGCCGCGCACAGCGTGACGTTCTGCTCGATGCCGCCGGTGGTCGCGGTGATCTGGAACGCGCACGGGTCGTAGCCGTTGCCGAGCACCGTGCGCACGACGCCGCGGATCTGCTTGGCGTCGAGGGTCGGCGTGCGCGAGAGCACGAAACCGCTGCTGCGGGTCGGGGTCCCGACGACCGCCCAGTCGTAGTTCTTGCCGAGCCCGAGCACCCAGTAGTCGCCGGCGGCCTCGAACAGCCACTGGCCGGCGACCTGCACGAAGGTCACCTCGAGCTGCGCCGGGCTCGGCCCCACCACCCGGGCGCGGCCCTCGATGCGGTTGACGCTGCCGTCGGCCAGGACACAGCTGTTCTCGACCTTGACCAGACCGTCCGGCAGCGGGGTGTACACGGCCTGGGTGTCGCGCACGCACTGGGCCTGGAACGCCTGCGGCACGTACGCGAGCTGGAGCCACGTACCGGAGTAGCGCTGGAGGTCGAGGGCGCTGATCGGCGTCACCGGCCGCGGGCTCTCGTCCGCGACGCGCGTCGTGGGTGCCGGCGCGGCCGATGCGGCGACCGGCGCTGCGACGAGACCGGCTGCGAGAGCGAGCGCTCCGACCGGTGCGGCGATGCGGCGCATCGCCCTGCTCAACGAGGTGCGGCGAAGGACAGGTGTCACGGTGTGGTCTCCCGGATGTCGGTGGATGACGAACGCCCGGCTGTCCCGGGCCGCGAGACACGCTAGGCGCCCGGTTGCGGTGCCGCACCTCGGGGTTCGCGTCGACCGGCCGACAGGCAGTCGTCGCGCTCCACCGGGTCCGCGTGCGGGGAGCGGCGCGGCGTCATCCGGCACGGCCTGTCCGCCGGTCGCGCGACCCGGCGGTCGAGCGCGCCCGACTCGGATCCGTGGCGGCGAGCTGTCGATTCCGGGCGGCTCCATCCGTCATGGTGGTGGGGTCGCACCGGGCGGCCCGACGACGAGAGGATCACCGACATGACGACGTACGCCATCCTGCTCCCCGGCGACGAGAGCACTTGGGAGGCAATGGATGCCGAGCAGCGCGCCGCCGTGTACGCCGAGCACGACCGGTTCTCCGAGGAGCTCGAGCGGCGCGGTCACCGCATCACCGGCGGCGCCGAGCTCACCCACTCGCGCACGACGACGCTGCTCCGCCCGGGTCCCGACGGCCCACTCGTCTCCGAGGGACCGTTCGCCGAGACCGTCGAGCAGCTGGGCGGGTTCTATCTCGTGGAGTCCGACGACCTCCCCGACCTGCTCGACGTGTGCGGCATCCTCTTCGCGATGGGCGACGTCGTCGAGGTGCGCGCTACCGTGCCGCCGCCGGAGCAGGCCGGATGACGCCCGCCGGAGTGGGCCCACGCCGAGCGGGCGACCCGCGCTCACACGAAGCGCGGTACCCGCGCCCACACGGAGCGGGGGAGCCGCGACCACACGAAGCGGAGGACCCGCGCCCGCCGGGTCGTCCGGGAGCCGTCGACACGATGGTCGGCTCCGGCCGGCGTCCGCGGCCGAGAGGTGACCACGTCGAGCTCCGCGACCTGAGCTGCGACGGGTGTCGGCGTGCCGGCCGGTCCGGAACAGGTGGCCGGTCGTGAGGTACGTGGTGCTGCTGGCGGCCGACCCGGCGGTGTGGGACGCGGCCGGGCCGGAGGAACGGCGGCGCATCATGGCTGCTCACGATGCCTTCGACGCCGAGATCGCGGCCCGCGGTGCGGTGATCGGGGGCGAGGCTCTCGACGTCGCTGCCACCGCCACGACGGTGCGGCACGACAGCGAGGGCCGGGTCGTCGTCACCGACGGTCCCTACGTCGAGCTCGTCGAGCAGCTCGGCGGGTTCTACGTCGTCGACCTCCCCGACCTCGACGCCGCCGTCGCCGCGTGCGCGCTGCTGCCCGACTACTACGCCGTCGAGATCCGCCCGGTGCTCGACCTGGGAGAGTTCTCGGCCACGTGATCGCCGACGACGTGCTGGCGGCCACGGTCCGCGAGGACTGGGGGCGGCTGGTCGCGACGCTGCTGGCCCGGTACCGACGCCTCGACCTGGTGGAGGACGCCCTCGCCGACGGTGTCGAGGCGGCGGCCCGCACCTGGTCCCGGGAGGGCGTGCCCGACAACCCGGCCGGCTGGCTGTACACCACCGCGGCCCGTCGCCTGCTCGACCGGCTACGCACCGAGGCGGTCGCGGTGCGCAAGGAGCGACTGCTGGTGGTCGACGCGCAGCGGCATGGCGCGCCATCCGTGATGGCCGACCCGGGCGGCCTGGTGGAGGACGACCTGCTGCGTCTCGTGCTCATGTGCTGCCACCCGGCAGTGGCGCCGGAGGTGGCGTGCGCACTCGCGCTGCGGCTCGTCGTCGGGGTGCCCACGGCCGACATCGCCCGGCTCTTCCTCGTGAGCGAGGCGACGATGGCGGCTCGGTTGACCCGCGGCAAGCGCAAGATCGCCGCGGCCGGCATCCCGTTCGCGGTCCCGGGGGCCGACGCCCTCCCGGGACGGCTCGGCGTCGTCGCCCAGACGGCCTATCTCGCGTTCACCGCGGGCTACGCGCCGGGCAGCGGCCCCGATCTGCTGCGCGCCGATCTCTCGGGCACGGCCGTCCGGCTCGTGCGGGTCGCCTCAGCCCTGCGGCCCGAGGAGCCGGTGCTGCGAGCGCTGCTCGCGCTCGTGCTGCTCCAGCACTCCCGGCGCGACGCGCGGGCGGATGACGCCGGCCGCCTCGTGCTCCTCCCCGACCAGGACCGCTCCCGCTGGCATCGCGACGAGATCGAGGAGGGCTCGCGGGTGCTGGCGAGCGTTCCCGCGGGTGGCACCCCGCTCACCGAGAGCTACCGGCTGCAGGCGGTGGTCGCCGCGGAGCACGCGACGGCGCACCTCGCCGAGGAGACGCGGTGGGACCGGATCTGCGACGCGTACACGACCCTGGCCGAGGTGAACCCTTCGCCGTCGGTCCGGCTGGCGCTCGCTGTGGCGGTGGCCGAGCGGGACGGAGCGACTGCTGGGCTCGCCGTGCTCGCCGGACTCGATGAACCGCTGGCACGGAGCCACCGGCTGCCGGCGGTGCGGGCCGAGCTGTTGCTGCGCACCGGCGACACCGCCGCGGCGGCATTCGCCTACGACCGGGCGATCGCGCTGTGCCGCAACGGTGTCGAACGCGTCCACCTCGAGGAGCGGCGCGCGACCGTCATCCGGCATCCCGGATGACGCTCACCCTCGGCGACACGCGGGGCTGCGTTCGGCCGCCATGGCGTCGAGGTGCGTGGGTGGCGTCGAGATGTGGACGCCGGTGGCGCGTTCGGCCGCCATGGCGTCGAGACGGCCGGATGACGCTCACCGTCGGCGCGTGGGCGGCTGGGCATCGGGCTCAGGACGGGTCGCCTGTGCGCCGAGTGGCTGCCGACCAGCGCTCGTGGACCGTCCGCGCGACCACCTCGAACGGTGGCTGCTCGTGCGGCTGGGCGTAGCTCAGCCGGCCGGCCTGCCAGCGGAACATCCGGTCGCCGAGCGGGACCGGTCGGTCGGGGAGCACCGTGCGGGCGTCGTCGCGCAGCGCGAAGACCAGCATCGGGGTCCGGGCCAGGCCGCTGCCCGGGGTCGCGATGCCGATGTCCGCGACGTCCGTCCACGGCACCCAGACGTGCTCCCCGAGATGCGCGAGGCGCATCCCGTCGGCCCGCACGACGAGCACCGGCTCGTCCACCAGCCACGCCTGCCGTTGCCAGCGCCAGGCGATCGCGACCACGCCGACGAGGAAGGCCCCACCGATCAGCAGGCCCCAGAGCAGGCCCGGGTCGGCCGGCCGGATGACGACTGCGAACACGATCAGCGCGACCCCACCAGCCATGGAGAGCCCGTTGGCGAACCACCGCATGCGCATCGCGCGCGGGTCGGGCCGGGTGACCAGCTCGCCCGAGAGTGCAGAGGGCGTCGAGGCGTTCCGGGTGCTCATGACAGCGGGAACTCCCACGTCTTCGCCGGGATGGTGGTGTCCGACCCGATCACCTTGGCAGCCTGCCGGGTGTAGACCAGGGTGTATGACGGCGACGCGGAGTTCACCTGGAACGCGACCCAGCCGGTGCCGCTCTCGCCGCGGGACAAGCGCTCGAACGGCTCGTAGCCGGCGGCCTTCATGTCCGCCTCGACGATCGATGTCGACGGGTTCGCGCTGCCGTCCGGGCTCTCGAGCTTCCAGCCACCGTTCACGCCGCCGCTGTACTTCTCTCCCGCCGTGGCCTTGACCTGCACGAGCACGAATTCACCGCCGTCCTCGGTGACGTTGGTGAACTCCTTCGAGCTGAATCCGCGCACCACGCCCGTGAACTCGATGCGGTGGCCCATCACGTCATCGACGACTCGTTGTGCGTACGGCTTCTTCGTACCCATACCGGCGGATGCCGAGCCGCTCGCCGACGGACTGCCGGACGGGCTCGCCGACGCGGATGTCGAGGACTCCGGCGCCGCGGCACCGGACGAGCGAGTGTCGGGCTCGTCGCCGGAGCACCCGCCGAGCGCGAGGGCGGTGGCTCCGGCGACCACGCCGGCGAGGAGTCTGAGGGATCGGGGCATGGTGGTTCCTGTATCGAGAAGGGGAGGCGCGCGAGGATGCGGCGGCGCCGCGAGCGCTGCCGGCCACGCTGGCACCTGCACACCCGCAGCGGACCCCACGAAATCGCGGACTTCACGATCGCGGCGGAGCGAGAGCCCGACGCCGAAGCCACGGTCGGGGTCACGGCGCCCAGGACGGGGCTCGCGGTGCCGAGCCGGCGGGTGCGCTCACGTGCACCAGCGCGACCGCGGCGAGCGGCAGCAGCGGCCACCACCAGTTGACACCGTCAGCGGTGACGAACCCCCGACCGGCCATCAGCCCGAGCCCGCCGCACGCGAGCACCGTGGCCAGGGCCGGTCGCCACAGCGGGACCGCGCGACCGTCATCCGGCACGGTGCGCTCGAGCCGACCGAGCAGCATCACGGGGACCGCCGTGAGCGCCGCCAGCACGAGCCACCACACCGGGCGGGTGGACCACCAGACGGCCGACAGCGGCTCCGCCCCCAGGCCGGCTCCACCGAGCAGGAGCGACCCGCCGATGACGAGGACCATCACGGTGAGGTGCCACAGGTAGATCGTCATGATCCGCGAGTTGACGAGCGCAGTGGCCATCCAGGGCCGGTCGCGCCGCAGCCACCGGGCGAGTCGGGGCTCGGCGGCGAGCAGGAGGCCGGCCTGGAGCATCCCGAGCAGTGCCATCGTCACTCGCGTGGGGTAGGAGTTGTTGACGGCGGCACCGTCGAGGCCGACCATCGACACCGGGTAGGGCCCCGGACCGATGGCGAGGACCAGGCCGCCCAGCCCGAGGGCGGCGAGCCCCAGCCGGCGTGCGGTGCCGCCGAGCCGGCCGTCGGCCCAGGCGTACCCCAGCACGCCGACCGTGCACCAGACGACCACGTAGTTGACGAACCCCGCGGCGAGCGCACCGGTGCCGATGCTCACCAGGTCGACCAGCCCGCCGAGAACCAGCCCGGTCCAGAACGAGCGCCATCCGTATCGTTCCCAGAGCCGCAGGGTCAGCGGCGCCAGCGCGCAGACCACGACGTAGGCGGCGAGGAACCACGTGGGGACCAGCGCCACCTGGGTCGCCCAGCGCAGCTCGCGAGGCGGCACACCGGCGGCGAGCAGGGCCGGCGCGAGCAGGAGCCAGCACCCGAGCAGCGGGGCCACCGGCACGAGCAGGCGGCGCAGGCGGCTCTGCAGCCAGGACCCTGCGCCGACGCCCCGCCGGCGGGCCGACCGCCAGGACAGCGCGTTGGCGTAGCCGCCGACGAGGAAGAACAGCGGCATGACCTGTACCACCCAGGTGAGCGGATGGGTCCACGCGGCCCGGTCCAGCAGTGCGCCGGCCTCGAGGCGGCCGTCGCGCACCGTGACCGCCGCGACCAGCCAGTGCCCGAGCACGACGGCGCCGATGGCGAGCGCTCGGAGGAGGTCGACGACGCGGTTGCGCGAGGCGGGTGTGGCGGCGACGAGATCACGGACGGAGGTGCTCATGGCCCCGAGGGTGGCGGGTCGACCGCACCGGGGCGTGAGCCCGGCTACTCAACGCTCCGCGGGCCGGACGAGGAGGATGCCGCGCCCGTCATCCGTGGAAGGATCGAGACGTTTCGGCAGCCACGTCATCACGAGGAGTACCCGTGCCCATCGCCACACCCGAGGTCTACGCCGACATGCTCGACCGGGCCACGAACGGCTCGTTCGCGTACCCGGCCATCAACACCACGTCGAGCCAGACCGTCACCGCCGCCATCCGCGGCTTCGCCGAGGCCGGGTCCGACGGCATCATCCAGGTCTCCACCGGCGGCGCCGAGTACGCCTCGGGCAGCACCGTCAAGGACATGGTCACCGGCTCGCTCGCGCTCGCCGCATACGCCGAGCAGGTCGCGAAGAACTACCCGGTGAACATCGCGCTGCACACCGACCACTGCCCGAAGGACAAGCTCGACGGTTTCGTGCGCCCGCTGCTCGCGGCGTCGACCGAGCGGGTGCAGGCCGGGGGGATGCCGTACTTCCAGTCGCACATGTGGGACGGCTCGGCCGTGCCGCTCGACGAGAACCTCGCCATCGCCGAGGAGCTGCTCGAGAGGTGCCGCGCCGCGAACGTCGTCCTCGAGATCGAGGTGGGCGTCGTCGGCGGTGAGGAGGATGGTGTCGAGAACGCCATCAACGACAAGCTCTACTCCACCCCCGAGGATGCCGTGGCCACCGTGCGCGCGCTGGGCGGTGGGGAGCGCGGCTACTACATGACCGCGCTGACCTTCGGGAACGTCCACGGCGTCTACAAGCCGGGCAACGTCAAGCTCCGTCCCGACGTGCTGAAGGCCGCCCAGGAGGCCGCGGCGGCCGAGCTCGGCCTCGATGCCGGCGCCAAGCCGTTCCACCTCGTGTTCCACGGGGGCTCGGGCTCCTCGCCGGAGGAGATCGCGGCCGCGGTGGACTACGGCGTGGTCAAGATGAACGTCGACACCGACACCCAGTACGCGTTCACGCGGCCGGTGGCCGACTGGATGCTGCGCCACTACGACGGCGTGCTCAAGATCGACGGCGAGGTCGGCAACAAGAAGCAGTACGACCCGCGGGCGTGGGGCAAGGAGGCGGAGGCGGCGATGGCCCGTCGTGTCGTCCAGGCCTGCGAGGACCTCCGGTCGGCCGGCACCCATCCGGCCTGACCCGGATCGACGACGAGACCCGCCGTCCGTGGCTCACGGACGGCGGGTCTCGTCGTGTCGAGGACAGGTCCGGGTGCTGCGCACCGGCCTGCCGGGCTCAGCGCCCGACGGTGTTCTCGTTCACCGCGCGGCGCAGCAGCGCGAGGTTGGTGGTCGCCTTGGTGGCCGCGACGTAGATGAACGTCTTGCCGTTGTCGAGCACCTTGATGAGGTGCAGCTGGTCGCTCAGGGTGAGCAGCATGTCCTCGAGCTCGGAGTTGAGCCCCAGCGCCTGCATCGTCTTGAACTTGCCCTTGACCATCTCGCTGTTGTACGCGCTCGCGACGTCGAGGTCGAAGTTCGCGACCGTCGTCCGCGACGCCAGCGACATGCCGGTGTCGAGGTCGACGATCGAGGCGCCGATGAAGCCGGTGACCTCGGTCTGGATCGCGTCGAGGATGCTCTCGTAGTCAGCCATGTTCGGTGTTCCTTCGGTGTGATGACCCGGTGGGTCGGATGGGTGGTGCGGTGAGGGGGTGGTGGTCACGATCGCCGTGGTGGTGATCGCGGTGATGGGGTCCTCCGTGGTGGTCGTCAGGACGGTGACGACGGGGGTCGGGTGGTGGTTCGGGGCCGTGGTGGGGTGCTGCCTCACCGGTGGGTCCGGCCCGCTGTCGGGATGGTCGGTGTCGTCGGCGGGCCAGCCCAGCGCGCGCAGGAACCGGTTCACCGACGGTGGGCGGAGAGCTTCGTGGCGATCCGCTCCGCCATCCGGCGTGTCTCGATCAGCAGGATCGCGTGCGGAACGTCCGTGGCGTGTGTCCCGAGGATGAAGCTGCCCGTTCCCGGCACCTCGACCGGCACCAGGACCGTGCTCGCCCCGTCGTCGGACAGGTGCACGGTCATCCCCTCGGATGTCGCCCGCCCGGCCGTGCGCAGGGCGGTCGCCGTGCTGAAGATCGAGCTGACCAGGGCCGACACCCGGCCGACGTCGCGCTGCGACATGCCCAGTGCGCAGAGGTTGAGCCCGTCAACGGTACAGAACAGCACGAGCTCCATCCCGTCGACGCGATCGCTGAGCGCGACGAGCTCGGGCTGGACCGCCGCGCCGAGGTCATGGGAGAGCGCGTCCCAGTCGGTCAGGCCACCCGTGTCCTGCGCCGCGGCCTCGCTCGGCTCGACCCGCGACCCGAGGGCGGCCTCCATCACGGTCGTCATGCGACGACGACGTCGGACCGGGCCTCCCGCGCCTCCCGCCCGAGCGCCACGTCGACGACGTTCCGCACGTCGGCTCGGTCGCGTGGGTCCGCCGCCACGAGCTTGATGGCCGGTCCGAACCGGTCGAGCAGCTCCCGATAGTCCTCGAGAGCGGGATGGTCACCGTCCTGGTCCAGTCGGGTCACCGCGACGGTGAGCTTGTCGTACACCGACGGGTCCTGGATGCCGAGGTAGTGCAGCCACTCCTCGGCCTCGGCGAGGGCGTAGTCGGTGTGCCCGTACAGCCAGAGCACGACGTGGACGGAGAAGGACATCGTCGAGGTGCGCACGGTGTCGAACCGCACCTGTCCGGGAGTGCCGTAGACGGCGATGCTGGAGGCGTTGCCCTCCTGGCACTCGCCGTAGTCGATGCCGACCGTGGTGGTGGTCTTGCCCGATCGAGAGTGCTCGCCGTGCCGGCTCCCGGCTTGGGCGACGTCGGTGTTGGCCACCTCGACGTCCGACACGGATCGGACCGCGGTGGTCTTCCCGACGCCGAGAGGCCCGCAGAAGACCACCCGGTCCTGGGCGACGTTGCCGACGACGGCGGTGAGGTTGCGCGGTGCGCGGCGCTTCAGTTTCCTGGTCACAGCGGTAGTCAAGAACGACGCACCGGCTCGCGACGGGCGTCTCGTCGTGCTCGGCCCGAACGTCGGCGGATGCGCGCCGAAGGGTGCACCGGAGCGTCCGCCGAACGGTCGGTGCCGGGTGCGACGGGCGAGGCGTCTGGCCCGACTCAGGGGGGTGCGCTCATCCAGGACGGCCGGGGCCGCGGTGGCGGGCGCTCGGGGTCGGGGGTCGTCCATCGTTCGCCCCAGCGCGCCAGGTCGATGAGAACCGGAGCGAGGTCGCGGCCGGCTTCGGTGAGTCGGTAGCGATGACGCGGGCCCGCTCCCGGCTCCCGCATGAGAACGCCACACTCGACGAGTTCGGCGAGCCTGCGGCTCAGGGTGTGGTCGCCGATGTCCAGTGCAGCTCGAAAGTCGCCGAAGTGGCGTGGACCGCCGAGTGCCTCGCGGACGAGCAATAGGGCCCATCGCTTCCCGACGACGTCGAGGGCACGTGCGGCAGGGCAGTTGTCGGACGCCAGCGGACCAGGCACAAGGTCAGCGTAAGGCGGATGCGAGTGGGCGAGGTACCCTCCTTACTTCCAAAACGGAAGTGAAGGAGATGGCATGAGTGGTCTGCGAATCGGTGGTGTCGAGGTAGGGCCGGGGGTCCACCTCTTCAGCGATGGTCACGTCAACTGGTACGTCCTGGAGGAGGGCGACGCGTTGACGTTGGTCGACGGCGGCATGCCCGGTCACTGGCCTGCGCTGCTGGGCTGGCTGGCGTCCCGCGGTCAAGATCTGGGCGCTCTCCGTGCCGTGGTGTTGACGCATGGACACGCCGACCACATGGGCATCATCCGGAGGGCGGCCGACGCGATCACAGAACCCGTTCGCGTCCACCACGGCGACCTCGCGCTCGCCCGGGGCGCCGGATTGCACCTGCCGCCACGGCGGATACGCCGAAATCTGTGGAGGCCTCGCATGCTGGCGACGACGCTGACATGGGCGCGGAACGGCGTCTTCACGGTGCCGCCCATCCTGGACGCGACGACGTTCGGCGACGACGAGGTTCTCGACGTACCCGGTCGGCCCCGGACGATTCACACCCCAGGGCACT
>JBOFLR010000313.1:0-8590 GCA_051657965.1 Dermatophilaceae bacterium | reverse complement strand
GTCGTGAACCCGAACCGGCGCACTACGCACTGCTGGTGCCTGTCGCACCGCCTGCCGGCTCGCGAGATCGAGCAGCTCGGCGGCGGCAGTCGGGAGGAGGCGATGCGTGCCCTGTGCCGGCGCGACACCGCTCCGGGCGTGGTCACCTACCGCGACGGAACGCCGGTCGGGTGGTGCCACGTCAGCCCGCGTGCCGACATCCCGCGACTGGTGTCGAGCAAGCTGATCCGCCCCGTCGACGAGGTGCCGGTGTGGAGCATCATCTGCCTGGTCGTGCGCGGTGGTCACCGCAGGCGGGGCGTCACGCGCCAGCTGATCGAGGGCGCAGTCGCGTGGGCGGCGGCGCACGGTGCTCCGGCGGTGGAGTCGTACCCGGTCGACCCGCCCGGCCGGATGGACCTGACCATGGCCTTCGTCGGCACCAGGGCGATGTTCGAACGGGCCGGGTTCTCCGTGGTCGGCACGACCGAGGCGACCGCGTCGAAGATGCCACGCCTCGTCATGCGCCGCGCCCTGTCGCCAGCGACACGCGATCCTCACCGTGGTGGCGGGCCCGACGGATGACGAGAGCCTGCCGTGGTGCCTCGAGGCGCCACGGCAGGCTCCGTGTCAGGTGCGAACTCCGCGACCGGCGTCACCGCCGGGCGGGGCCTTCGGTCAAGCCTCGGGGCCTTTCGCCCGGAGCTTGTCGACTTCGGTCATCGCGTCGCGCAGCTCACCGAGCCAGGTGTCGGCATGCTCCCCGACCAGCCGCACGGACCATGCGAGGGCGTCGCTGCGACTGCGAGCCACACCGGCGTCGACCAGGGTGTCGAGCACCGTGCGCTCCGGCTGTCGCAGCCGCGTCATCACCGGCACCGCGAGATGGGTGAACACCGTGGTGTCGTCGCCGACCCGGGCACCCCAGGACACCGTGCGCCGATATCGAGCCTGGGCCTCGTCGGCGATCGCCATGCGCTCCTCGCGGGTATCGGCGCGGAACCGGCTGACCCGCCCCTCGGCCTCGGCGTGCTCGGTGTCGGCCGGCACGCCTGTGAGCGTGCCGACGACCATGATCTCCTCGCGGTCGACCGTGACGTCGACGTCGTCGAACCAGCCGTCGGGAAGCCGACCGACGAACCAACTGCGAGCGTCATCCGCCGCCGGCAGGTCGCCCTGCTGCCAGCCTCCGGAACGACCGCGGCCGCGGCCGCCGTACTGACCATGTGATCCTCGTGATCTCATCTCTGCTCCTTGCAGTAATTACATGATTACACTACTGCACAATGTCAGACTCGGCGAGATCATTCCCAGCCGGTGGTCCGGAGTCGTCGATGACGAGGACGACGATGCGTCCGAGACCGGCGGCAGGTGGAGCAGAGTGACGGCAGGGCCGCGAACTCCCTGCCAGCTGCGGCCCTGCCGCCGGCTCGTTCGGCGGCCCCCATACCCCGTCGGGTGGGCTTCGGCCGCCTGAGGACGCTCGACCCGGGAGCCCTCTGTCGCCCCCGGGTCGAGCGTTACTCCCCCGGAACCTGGCTCTGATGAACCAGGGCGGCCGTGACCGCGCTGTGCCAGCCTCCGGAGGTCGACGCACCCCGGGCTCCGCAGCCGCACTGCCAGTGCCATCGGCCGCCACCGTCGCCGTGGACGACCGGGTGATGGCTGGTGCGGTAGGTGCCACGTCGCCGGGATCGCATAGACAAACCCTCAACGATCTGCTGGCCTCTCGTCCCTGGTTCGTATGTCGCGTGGCCGTGTGGGCCGGCACGGCTGCCGGGTCGGGCGATGCCCTGTCGTCCGTTCGGCCCGGCCGGCGGTCAGTGGCTTGTAGTCGGTGGTCACTGGCCTGTGCTCGGCGGCCAGTAGTCCACGATCGATGCCCGGCAGTCGGCAGTCGGCAGTCGGCAGTCGGCAGTCGGCAGTCGGCAGTCGGCAGTCGGCAGTCGGCAGTCGGTGACAGGATCGATTCATGGCCCGGTCGCGCGACACCGTCATCCGGCGAAGGTTGGCCACCCAACGGATCTCGGGGCCCGGGCTGCGCACCGGAGCGGACGTGGTCCGCCTGTTGGGGGCCGTGCAGTCGCAGGACGCGCCGCTCGCCGCGTGGTCGCTGGCGTTGCGGATGCAGCGACCGGTGACCCACGCCGGGCTGCTCGCCGAGCAGTCCACCGGCGGCTGGGTCCGTACCCACATCCTTCGGCCGACCTGGCATCTGGTGGCGCGTGAGGATCTTCGCTGGATGCAGCGGGCGACGGCTCCGAGGGTGCATGCCTCGATGGCCGGGAGGCGGCGGCAGCTCGGCATCGACGACAACCTGCTCGGCCGTGCGGTCGACGTCCTCCGAGCCGAGCTCGACGGGCGCCGTTCCCGGACCCGCCGCGAGCTGCGGGGCACGTTCGCCGACGCCGGTCTTCCTACCTCGGTCGAGCACCTGGCGCACCTGATCATGGCCGCCGAGCTGGACGCGATGATCTGCTCGGGCCCGCCGCGAGGGTCGGAGCACACCTATGCGCTGGTCGACGAGGTGATCCCCGCCGGCCCGTTCGACGACGCCGACCCGACCGACCTGAGCCGTGAGCTCGTCCGTCGTTTCGTTGCCGGGCACGGGCCTGCCTCCGACCGCGACGTCGCCCGATGGTGCGCCCTGACCCTCACCGCCGTGCGCGCTGCCCTCTCCGACCTCGCTGGACAGCTCGACACGGTCCGACTCGACGGCGAGACCCAATGGTTCAACCCTCGAATACCTTCCCGGACCACCCGCGCACACCGCGCGTACCTCCTGCCCACGTTCGACGAGGTGGCCCTCAGCTACTTGACCACCGGTTTCCCACGGCGCGAACCGGGCACCGACCGGGCCCGGCTGCTCTCAGAGGCCGGTGGCGGCGTGGTGGTGGTCGATCGTCAGGACGTCGGCGTGTGGAAGCGGTCCGTCCGGTCGACCGAGGTGCGGGTCGTGGTGCGACCCGACCTGCCACTTGTTGCCGATGAGATCGGCGCCGTCGAGGAAGCAGCGGCTCGGCTTGCCGCCTTCGTGAAGCGCCCTCTCGTCCTCGAGATGACCCGCATCTGACCAGCGCGGAGATCGACCTCACCGACGAAGGGCGCCGTCATCCGAAGATGACGGCGCCCGACCACGTCCAAGCAGGGTCGATGGCTAGGACGTGAACCCGACCGCGGGTCGAAGACGGCCGGAGTAGAGGCGAAGGATCGTCATCGACCCTTACGGCGAGGGAATCACCAAACGCTGTCCGGCGTGGACCTGGGCACTGCCGAGGCGGTTGGCGAGCCGGATGGCGACGATGCCGTTGTCGAGCGGAACGTGCGGTAGCTGGGTCGACGCGATCTCCGAGAGCGTCTGCCCAGTCGAGACGGTGATCGTGCGAGGAGCTGGCGGGGAACCAGCGGCCCGCCCGACGGCCAGCCAGCTGACGACGGCGACGAGGACCAGGAGGACCACCGCCATGACGAGCCGGCCGCGCCGGGTGAGGCGCAGACGCCCGGGCACAACGACCTGTGGCACCTCGTGCGGCGCGGCGACGAGCGGCCGGTGGCGAGCCGACGTCTTGCCCGGCCCCACTGGCGCGGCAGGCTCCCAGATGAGCGCGCTCATGACCATCTCCGCCCGTCGAGTGATGCATGGATCGAACCGCTGTTCGATGGAACGTTTGTACGAGTTGTAGCACGGATAGCCTGGCCGGACAAGACACGGGTCGAAGAAATGTTTGATATCCCTGTACGACTCGCGTAGGCTGGCGGCACGGCAGACAGCATGGCCTGTTCCACCGACAGGGTCGCTGACCTGCATCGATGCCGCACCGCCCGGGCTTCGGGTCGCGGCCGGCACTGAAGGGGTCGACATGGCACGTCCGAGGAACGCCGACATCCACCCGATGCCTGACCGGGGAGACGGCGGCGCGCTCACTCACCGTCAGCGGAAGGTGCTCGAGGTCATCCGCAACGCCATCGACCGGCGCGGGTACCCGCCGAGCATGCGTGAGATCGGCGACGCCGTGGGGTTGACCTCGCCCAGCTCGGTGGCCCATCAGCTGTCAGCGCTCGAACGGAAGGGCTATCTCCGCCGCGACCCGATGCGGCCGCGTGCGATCGAGGTCGTCTCCCCCGACACGCCCACGTCGGCTCCGGGCTATCGCGGGGCGGCCCAGACCGGTGGCGGTCGACCCGACAACGCCGATCAGCTCGACCCGACCGGTAGTGGCGACGCTCGTCCCGAGGCGTCCTACGTCCCGGTCCTCGGCCAGATCGCCGCAGGCGTACCCATCACCGCGGAGGAAGTCGTCGACGACGTCTTCCCGCTGCCCAAGCAGCTGGTCGGCGAGGGGTCGCTCTTCCTCCTCAAGGTGGTCGGTGACTCCATGGTCGACGCCGCCATCTGCGACGGGGACTGGGTCGTGGTTCGGCAGCAACCCACCGCCGACAACGGCGACATCATCGCGGCGATGCTCGACAACGAGGCCACGGTGAAGACGTTCAAGCGCACCGACGGCAAGGTCTGGCTGCTCCCCCACAACCCGGCCTTCGAGCCGATCGACGGGGACCACGCGACAGTCCTCGGCAAGGTGACCGCCGTGCTGCGTCGGATCTGACGCACGCCCGGTCCGCGTGCCCACACCGAGCGCGACCGCGCATCTGTCGACGGCTGGTCTGCCTCGGATGTGTGCCCGTCCCTTCGTAGGCGGCCATCGCTCTCATGATCTGTCACGGGGTACGGCGGCGCAACGTCGTCGCACCGAGCGCGAGTGCGCCGACGACGAATCCGCCCACGATCGCCAGCTCCGTCGTCACGGTGGGCTCGGGCGTGGCCGCGACCTCGTGCATCGCGTCGACGGCGTAGGACAGTGGGAGCGCGCCCGAGGCGGTCTCGAGCACCGCCGGCATCTGGTCGCGCGGGACCAACAGGCCGCAGAGCAGCAACTGCGGGAGCACAGCTGCGGGCATGAACTGCACCGCCTGGAACTCGGAGGCCGCGAACGCGCTGACCGCGAGTCCCAGTGCCACGCCGAGGAGAGCGTCAAGCACGGCGACGACGACGAGGAGCCACGCAGGACCGGCGACCTCGAGCTCGAGCGGCCCGATGACCAGGCCGCTGACGAGCCCCGCCTGGAGGATCGCCATGATGCCGAAGGCGATCGCGTAACCGGCGACGAGGTCCGCCTTGCCCATCGGCATGGTGAACAGCCGCTCCAGCGTGCCTGAGCTGCGCTCACGCAGCGTTGCCACGCTCGTGACGAGGAACATCACGAGCAGCGGGAAGATGCCGACGAGGGGGGCAGCGATGCCATCGAACGATGCGCCCCGATCGAGGTAGATCCACCAGAGCAGCGTCACGAGAACGCATGGCACGACGAGCATCAGGGCGATCGTGCGAGGGTCGTGGTGCAGCTGGCGCACCACTCGGGCGGCGGTCGCGAGCGTCACCCGGGCGCTCATCGGGCCACTTCCGTTGCAGCTGCGGTGTCGACGAGCGCGAGGAAGGCGGCCTCGATGTCGACCGCTCCGGTGCGTGCGAGCAAGGCGTTTGGGACGTCATCGGCGAGGACCTCGCCGTCACGCATGAGCAGCAGCCGATCGCAGCGCTGGGCCTCGTCCATCACATGGCTGGACACGAGAAGCGTCGTACCCTCACCGGCGAGATCGTGGAAGATCCCCCACAGATCGCGGCGCAGCACCGGATCGAGGCCCACGGTCGGCTCGTCCAGCACGAGCACCTCGGGGCTGCCGAGCAGCGCGGCGCCCAGCGAGACCCGGCTCTTCTGCCCACCCGATAGCCGACCGACCCGGGCGTCAGCGTGATCGCCGAGACCGACCTGCTCGACCACCCGGTCGACATCCGACACCGATGTGCCGAGCACGTGCGCGAAGTAGGCGAGGTTCTCCCGGACCGTCAGGTCGGCGTACACACTGGGTTCCTGGGTGACGTACCCGATGCGGTGGCGCAGACTCGGCGACCCGGCCCGCTCGCCGAGAACCTCGACCGTGCCCGAGCGCACGAGCTGCGCACCGACGATCGCCCGCATCAGGGTGGACTTGCCGCAGCCGGACGGGCCGAGCAGTCCGGTCACCTGCCCGGTCGGGACGGCCAGCGACAGGCCGTCGATGACCGTGCGGTTGCCGCGCACCACGACGAGGTCACGGACGTCGATTGCCATGGCGGCGCTCGATTTCATCATGTGATGAAATATGAGCCCCGTCCTCACCACCTGTCAAGTCCGGGGCGTCTCCGCCGGGTCGAGATAGCGCTGGATGGTGGGGCCGACCAGCTCGACGACCTTGTCGTCGGAGAGGCTCGCCAGTGGCTCCAGCCGCACGACGTACCGGACGATCGCCAGTCCGATGAGTTGTGAGGCCGCCGCAGAGACGCGCACCGCAGCGTCGGGACCGGTGATCCCGGCGGCCACCCGCACGAGGATCACGCGGTGAACGAACTCGCGGAGCAGCCGCGAACCGGGCTCGCCGCTCATCGCCCCGCGCAGCAGCAGGAGGAACGGCGCCCGGGACGCCGCGTGTCCCCACACCGCAAGAATGGCGCGTACGGCACGCTCGCCGACCTGGTCCGGCGGGCCGGCGACGATGCGCTCGACGACATCGGCGGGCTGCAGCGGGAAATCGAGAGCCGCGGCGAAGAGCCGCTCCTTGGTGCCGTAGTAGTGATGCACCAGAGCCGGGTCGACACTCGCGCGGCCGGCGATCGCGCGCACCGTGGCACCGTCGTAGCCGCTCTCGGCGAACTCCTGCCGGGCGGCATCGAGGATGTCGCCGCGGGTGTCCGGCTGCCCGGCGCGGCGACCGCGGCGACCGCGGCGACCGTCGGACGAGGAGGCGGGGCGAACGCTCACCCCACGGAGAGTACGTCGGGGCGGACTCGGCCGGCAGTTCGACGGTCATCGCGGACCGATCCGCAGGTCGACGACGCCGCGATAGGTTCGATCGCGTGCCTCCCGAGCTGCCCGAGCCGGCGCTGGTGGCGCTCGTCGGTCCGTCCGGATCGGGCAAGTCGACGTGGGCGGCCGAGCGGTTCCGGCGTGCCGAGGTGGTGTCGTCGGATGCGCTGCGCGCCGTCGTCGGCAGTGGCCCCGCCGACCTCGACGCCTCCGACGACGCCTTCCGGCTGCTCGACTCGATCGTCGCCGCTCGGCTCGGCCGCCGGCTCACCACCGTCGTCGACACTCTCGGTACCGACGTCGAGCGTCGCCGGGCACACATCGCCGAAGCACGTCGACACGGACTGTTCTGTGTGGCAGTCGTGTTCGACGATCCGGTGCAGCTCACCCGCGAACGCAATGCACGACGTGACCGGCCGGTGCCCGCGATGGTGCTCACTGTTCAGCACCGGCGGCATGCGTCCGCGCGTGACGAGCTCGCCGGAGAGGGCTGGGACGCGGTGCACGTCATCCGGTCGCAGGCTCGTGGCGCACACCGACCGGATGACGACCGCCTGTCACCCACGCCGGACGCGGCGTCCGCCGTTCCCGGCGCCGCTTCCCCGACCGCGCCGAGCCCAGCCGGAAAGCTGCCCGAGATCGTGGTGCACCTGTCGGCGTTCCCCTGGGGTGAAGACCCTCTCGGCTGGCTCACGGCGATGGCCGGCGCCGCGGAGGAAACAGGGTTCGCCGGCCTGTCGCTGATGGACCACCTGGTGCAGATCCCCCAGGTCGGCCGGGCCTGGGACCCGATCCCCGAGCCGTGGGTCGCGCTCGGCGCGTTGGCCGCCGCCGGAACCCAGCTCCGGCTGGGCACCCTCGTGTCGCCGGTGACGTTCCGGCCTGCCGGCGTGACCGCGAAGGCGGCCGCCACCCTCGACGTGCTCTGCGGCGGCCGGTCGTTCCTCGGACTCGGCGCCGGTTGGTGGGAGCGCGAGCACGCCGGGTTCGGGCTCGACCTGACGCCGCCGCACGAGCGCCTCGACCGGCTCGAGGCGAGCATCGAGACGGTCCGCGCGCTGTGGGCAGCCGGCACCAAGCCGTTTGTCGGAGAGTGGGTCTCGCTGCCCGAGACGACCTGCTATCCGCGGCCGACCGGCACCCCTCCGATCGTTGTCGGCGGCAGTGGTGCCCGCTCGTTGTCGATCGCCGGACGGCTCGGCGACGCGTGCAACATCCCGAGCACCGAAGCCGACCTGCCGGCGCGCATCGAGGCGGTGCGCACCGCTGCGGCCGCAGTCGGGCGAGACCCGGCCGACGTGGCCGTCACAGTGCTCGATCTGCCGCTCGTCGGCCGCGATCGCGACGACGTGTGGACCCGCGTCGAGCGCCACCGCGGTCGCACCGCTGCAGCCACCTGGGCGGCGCGCCATCATGCCGGCACGTCCGACGCGCACCGCGAGCGCTACGCCCGCCTGCTCGATCTCGGGGTCACGACGGTCTTCGTCGCGCCGGTCGGCCTCGCCGGTCCCGACGACGTGTACGCCCTGGCGCCACTCGTCACCTAGGGTCGGCCAGCGTCATCCGGGCGTGAGAGCGTCGTTCACCGCCTGGGTGTCGGTGAAGTAGAAGTCGTCGCGAACGATTGTGCCTGCCTCGAACGTGAAGTACTCGATGACCGTGGTCTCGAGCGCCTCCCCGGTGGCGAGGGAGATGCGGTCGAACTCGCC
>JBOFLR010000312.1:0-3893 GCA_051657965.1 Dermatophilaceae bacterium | reverse complement strand
GGCGGCAGGTCGCCGGCGAGCAGCTCGAACACCCGGTCCTCGAGGGAGAGCCGGCCCTCGTCGACGAGCAGCCCCACCGCGGTCGCGGTGAACGACTTGCTCAGGGAGTACACGAGCTGGATCCGCTCGGCCGCGTACGGCGTCCACCAGCCTCGAGCGAGCACCCGACCGTGCCGTGCCAGCAGCAGGCTGTGCGGGTCGTGGCCGCCCTCCTCGAGGGCGTCGACGAGGGCGAGGATGCCGCGCGCGTCGACCCCCTGGGCGGACGGGGCGTCGGTCGGGAGAACACTCACCGCTCCGAGGTTAGCGCCCACCCGCGGGGTCGGAGCCGGCCGGCAGCGAGGCCGGGGGCCTGCCGGGCCGATGTGCTCTCCGGGCCCTTCGGACTCGGCGCGATGGTCCCGGATGACGTCGACGCGGGCGCTACCTCCACGTCTCGACGACGCCGGTGTGCGCCAGCACCTTCTCGAACTTCCGGTCATCGGTGAGCAGCACCATGTCGAGCGACTCGGCGAGGGCCACGTAGAAGGCGTCGTAGGCGGTGAAGTTGTCCCGCAGGTCCAGCACACGTCGTCGGTGGGGATACATGGGGTAGCGCAGCAGCGGCAGGTCGGCGAAGTCGTCGAGCATCTGGCCGGCGCGCTCGTCGGTGATGCGGATCTCCGGCTTCGACGTCATCAGCAGCCCACGCACTGCCGACGTCACCTCGGCGTCGATCAGCGCTGGGGCATGGAGACGCCGATGTCGGGCGAACCGCGCCCGCAGCCCGCTGTCGTCGTCGCGGCTCTGCAGCAGGCGCACGACGATCGAGGCGTCGACGACGGTCACCTCACCGCCGGTCGCCGTCGATGAACGACCGGATCTGCTCGCCGTCGGCGTCGACGCTGCTCCGTGAAGCGATCCGTGCGAGAACTTCGTCCATCGTCGGGTGGGACGTGTCGTCGTGGATGAGCTCGCGAAGGTAGCTCGACAGCGACATGTTCCGAGAGGCTGCTCGTGCCCGCAGCGCTCGGACATCCTCCGACGGCACGTCGCGGACCTGGATGATCTCGGTGCTCATGCCGTCAAGATACCGGAGTGTTCATGAACTACGCATGAACGCCGCCACGATGCGGGTCGGGGCCGTGTGGGAACGACGTGCTGGCCGGGGCCTCGAGGTCGGCGCGGTGCTTGCGGATGAGCTCGAGATTGCGGTCGCGCAGGTGGTCGAACAGCTGCGGGACCCCGGAGCCCGGCGAGATACCCGCCAGCGCCTCGGCCGGGTCGAGCCGCGCCGACACCCACCCCTCGTGGGTGGTACCGCGGGCGACCACGTGGCCGAGCGGGGTGACGATGTGGCTGTTGCCGAAGTACAGGACCCCGGCCGGGTCGGCCCCGACGGCGTTGGCGCCGATGACGTAGACGTGGTTGTCGTATGCCCGGGCCCGCGAGGTGAGGTCCCAGATGTCGGCCGAGCGCAGCAGTGCCGAGGGCCGGCAGATGACCTCGGCGCCCCGTACCGCCTCGATGCGCGTGAGCTCGGGGTAGTCGCCGTCGAAGCAGATGATCATGCCGATCCGCCCGAGCGTGGTGTCGCACACCGTGACCGTGTCGCCGGGCGTCACCCAGCCGCCGCCCGCGACGGCCTCGGTGCAGAACGGGTGCGTCTTGCGGTAGACCCCGAGCAGCTCGCCGCGCGGGTCGACGAGCACCGAGGAGTTGTAGACCACCTCGGGCGTCGGGCCGCGCTCGTACGTGCCGGCGACGAGATGGATGCCGAGGTCACCCGCCAGCCGCTGCAGCGGAGCCACGACCGGGCCGGGCAGCGCGGAGACCAGCTCCCAGAGGCGCTCGGTGGGCACGCCCGGGGTGAAGCCGGTGGTGACCGACTCGGGCAGCACGACGAGCTCGGCGCCGGTGGCCGCCACGCACCGGCGCACCCACATGCCTGCGCGCTCGATGTTGCCCCGCACCGACTCCTCGGTGAGTGGCCCCGGCGACGGCGCCACCTGCACGGCGGCGGCGGTGAACGCCCGCATCAGCTCGACCGCCCACGCGAAGCGTGCGACCCGCGCCCGAGCCGGGCGCCGACCGCCACGCCCGCCAGCGCGAGCAGGCCGCCGAGCACCGCCCCGGCGGCGAACGTCGCGCCCGAGTCCAGGCTGACATTGGCCGTGGCGTTCGCGTCGGCACGGGCCAGCGCTCGGCGGCCCGGATAGCTGTCCACCGCACGGGCCGCCGCGTCGGGGGTGCGAGGTGCGGTGCCGTTCTCGGGTGCCGCGCCGATCTCGTGCTCCGGGACGCGGCCGATGTCTGCGGCGACGGGGTCTGCGGCGGCTCCGGCGAGGTCGGCGTCGAGCGCGGCGAAGAACTGGCCGGCCATCTTCCGGGTGACGCCGGCGAGCATCCGCTGACCGACGCCACCGACCGCTCCACCGACGGAGGCATCGGCCTCGTAGGAGACGTCGGTCCCACCGGAGCCGCTGGGCGAGAAGCGCACTCGCACATCGGCATCCACCGTGCCGGGCGCGCCGGCCCCCGAGGCCCGGAGCGTCAGCGACTCGGGCGCCACCTGGTCGGAGAGCGCGACCTCACCGGTGTAGGTGCCCTTGATCGCCGCCACCCCGGCCGTGACGGTCATCGCGTACCGGTCGTCGCCGACCACGGAGAGTTCCTCGCACCCCGGCAGCGTGCGGGCGAGCACCGCCGGGTCGAGGATGGCGGCCCACACCTGGCCGACCGGAGCAGCGAGGGCGGCCGTACCGGTGATTCTCATGACGAGACCTCCTGCGAGAGAGCGGATGACGCCGCACCCGGTGGGGATGACGCCGCACCCGGTAGGGACGATGCCGCGTCCGGTGGGGATGACGCCGCGTCCGGCCGGAGCTGTCGCAGGTGCCACAGCTCGGCCGGGCCGATCGGCATCGAGCGGATGGTGAGGCCCTCGGCATCCTCGATGGCCGAGGCGATGACCGCCGACACCGGGATGGTCCCGGCCTCGCCGGCCCCTTTGATGCCGAGCGGGTTGAGCGGGCTCGGCGTCTCGAGGTGGTCGGTCTCGATGTGCGGCACCTCGGAGGCGTACGGCATGAGGAAGTCCATGAACGAGGCGTTGAGCAGCTGCCCGGACTCGTCGTACACCATCCGCTCGTAGAGCGCGCCGCCGATGCCCTGGGCGACGCCGCCGTGCACCTGGCCCTCGACGATCGTCGGGTTGACCACGACGCCGCAGTCGTGCACGACGCAGTAGCGCAGCACGCGGATGTCGGCGGTCACCGGGTCCGTCTCGACGATCGCGGCGTGCATGCCGTTGGCGAAGGTGGCCTGGGTGGGGGAGTAGAAGTCGGTGCCCTCGAGCCCGGGCTCGTCGTCGTCGGCGACCGGCGGGGTGTCGGGGTCGTAGGCGCCGGCGAACTGGGTGGCCGCCGCGGCCGAGGCGTCGAAGGCGTAGCGCAGCGGGTTGGACAGCACGGCAACGGTTTTCAGGTTGATGGTGGTACCGGGGGCGCCGCGCACCGAGATCACCCCGCCCTCGATGTCGAGGTCGTCGGGGGAGACCTCCAGCGCGTCGGCGGCGATGCGCAACGCTTTCGCCCGCACCACCCGGGCGGCCAGCGCCACCGCGTTGCCCGACATCACCGCCCCGCGCGAGGCGAAGGTGCCCACCGCGTACGCCATCCGGCGGGTGTCGCCCGTGGTGACGTGCACGTCGTGGAACGGCACCCCCAGCTCGTCGGCGACGATCTGGGCGAGCACGGTCTGGTGGCCCTGCCCCTGCGTGGTGAGCCCGGTGGCGACGTTGACCCGCCCGCTCGTCTCGACCTGCACGTGGCCGCCCTCGTACGGCCCGACGCCGGTGCCCTCGACGTAGCAGCCGATGCCGATGCCGACCCGCCGTCCCTGCGCCTCGGCGG
>JBOFLR010000311.1:0-4591 GCA_051657965.1 Dermatophilaceae bacterium | reverse complement strand
TGCGCGCCGACCTTGATGACGCACACGCCGCCGGCGAGCTTGGCGAGCCGCTCCTGGAGCTTCTCGCGGTCCCAGTCGGAGTCGGTGCGCTCGATCTCCTGCTTGATCTGGTTGACCCGGCCCTCGACCTCGGCGTGGTCGCCCGCGCCGTCGATGATCGTCGTCGTGTCCTTGGTGACCACGACGCGACGCGACTGGCCGAGCACGTCGAGCCCGACCTGGTCGAGCTTGAGGCCGACCTCCTCGGCGACGACCTGGCCACCGGTGAGCACCGCCATGTCCTGGAGCATCGCCTTGCGGCGGTCGCCGAAGCCCGGAGCCTTGACCGCGACGACGTTGAACGTGCCGCGCATCTTGTTGACGACGAGCGTCGAGAGCGCCTCGCCGTCGACGTCCTCGGCGATGACCACGAGCGGCTTGCCGGCCTTGACGACCTTCTCGAGCACCGGCAACACGTCGGCGATGGCCGAGATCTTGCCCTGCGTGATGAGCACGTAGGCGTCCTCGACGACGGCCTCCATCCGCTCGGCGTCGGTGACGAAGTACGGCGAGATGTAGCCCTTGTCGAACTGCATGCCCTCGGTGAACTCTAGCTCGGTGCTCGCGGTCGAGGACTCCTCGACGGTGATCACGCCGTCCTTGCCGACCTTGTCGAACGCGTCGGCGATGGTGGCGCCGATCTCCTCGTCCTGCGCCGACAGCGCCGCCACCTGGGCGATCTCGTCCTTGGACTCGATCTCCCGGGCGGTGCGCAGCAGCTCGTCGTTCACGGCCTCGACGGCGGCGTCCATGCCGCGCTTGAGCCCGGACGGGGCAGCGCCCGCGGCGACGTTGCGCAGGCCCTCCTTGACCATCGCCTGGGCGAGCACGGTGGCGGTGGTGGTGCCGTCGCCCGCGACGTCGTTGGTCTTGGTCGCGACCTCCTTGGCGAGCTGGGCGCCGAGGTTCTCGTAGGCATCCTCGAGCTCGACCTCACGGGCGATGGTGACGCCGTCGTTGGTGATCGTGGGGGCGCCCCACTTCTTGTCGATGACGACGTTGCGGCCCTTGGGGCCGAGCGTCACCTTGACGGCGTCGGCGAGCGCGTTGACGCCGCGCTCGAGCGACTTGCGGGCGGAGTCGTTGAACTCCAGTTCCTTGGCCATGGGTGTCCTTCGGGTGGGATGACGGGCGCGCACCGCGTCAGGTCCCGCGCGCTGCGTGGGCGGGTGCGCAAAGGATCGGGTGGGAGACGGAGCGCGCCCCGGCGGGCACCCGGGGAGGGGCCCACCGGGGCGCGCGTCACGTCACCGAGGTGATGGTCAGCCGACGACGGCGAGGACGTCGCGAGCGGAGAGGATGAGGTACTCCTCGCCGCTGTGCTTGACCTCGGTGCCGCCGTACTTGCTGTAGATGACGCGGTCGCCGATGTTGACGTCGAGCGGCACGCGGTTGCCGTTGTCGTCGATGCGACCCGGGCCGACCGCGAGGACCTCGCCCTCCTGGGGCTTCTCCTTCGCGGTGTCCGGGATGACGAGACCGGAGGCGGTGGTCTGCTCGGCCTCGAGGCTCTTGATGACGATGCGGTCCTCGAGCGGCTTGATGGAAACCGACACTGGTGTGCTCCTCCCCCACGATGGGGTGGGTCGAAGTGGACGGGACTCGCGCGTCCGGGCCGCTCTCGCCGTCGCGGGGGTCGATGACGGCCCGGGTTCGCGCTGGCACTCGCCGAGGGCGAGTGCCAATAGGACAAATCTAGGTTCGTGGCTGGCACTCGGTCAACTCGAGTGCCAGCGAACCGGCCGACCGGACAGGGAACGCGCGCCCGGCCGGTCGCAGGTAGGGGGGCAGTGGCAGGATGGCGCGTCGTGGACGTCGGCATCGTGCGGGCGCTCGGCGCGCCCGACGGCCAGGCGCTCCTGAGGTCGCTCCCACCCTACGAGGACGACACGGTCATGCCCGTGCTCAACCTGCTGAGACGGCACGGTCACACCCCGGAGTTCGCCGCCGCGCTCCTCACCCAGCATCGTCTGCGGACCCGCGCGGTGGCCAAGTTCGGGGAGTTCGCGGGCGACCTGCTGTTCACCGCCGACGGGTTGGAGCAGGCCTCGCGGTTGGAGGTCGCGGCCACCCACGCCGGTCGCTTCTACAACGCCAGCCTCGCCACGGTGCACGACCTCGGCTGCGGTATCGGCAGCGATGCGGTGGCGATGTCCGCCCTCGGGGTCACTGTGCGGGGCGTCGACATCGACCCGGTCACCGCGGCCGTCGCCGACATCAACCTGCGACCCTGGCCCGACTCGCGCGCCCGCGAGGGGCGGGCCGAGCAGTTCGTCGCGCCGCCCGACCCGCTGCGCTCACGAGTCGGCGCCTGGCTCGACCCGGCCCGCCGCATCCCCGGGATCGCCGACCACGGCGGCCGGGTCAAGCGGGTGTTCCGTCTCGACGAGATGCGGCCGACGTGGGACTTCGTGCTCGAGGTGGCCACCGCGGTGCCCGCCACCGGCGCAAAGCTGTCGCCGTCGATGCCGCACGACGTCATCCCGCTCGGCACGGAGGCGCAGTGGACCTCCTACGGCGGCGAGGTGCTCGAGTGCACGATCTGGTGGGGGCCGCTCACCCAGCGTCCGGGACGCAGCGCGCGGGTGCTCGGTCCGGGCCGGGCGCCGGTCGAGGTCGACGAGACGATGGCCGAGCCGGACGTGCCGGTGGTGAAGGCGCTGGACTCCGTCGGCCCGTGGCTGTACGAGCCCGACCGTGCGGTCACCCAGGCCGGGCTGCTCGGCGCGCTGACCGCGGCCACCCTCGGCAGCGAGGTCGAGCACGGGCTCGGCTATGTCGTGTCGCAGGCCGAGGTCGACGTGCCGTACGCGCGCCGGTATGCCGTACGCGAGGCGATGCCGTTCACGGTGAAGACGCTGCGGGGCTGGCTCACCCAGCACCACGTCACCGGTCTCACGGTGAAGAAGCGCGGCATCCGGCTCGACGACGACGAGCTGCGCCACGACCTGCGGATCGGGCGCAAGGCCGGCGACGGCGAACAGGCCACCGTCGTGCTGACCCGGGTCGCCGGCCAGCAGACCGCCCTGGTCGTCGACCCCGCCTGAGGTTTTCTCGGGGCCGGCGGGTCAGAGATCGGGGTGGGGCTGGGCACCCTCGTGACGCACGGCATCCGCGCCGGCGTGCAGTGCGGCATCCATCGCGGCGTCCCGGTCGGCGCCGCGGGCGAGGGCCGCCGCCAGCGCTCCGCAGAACGCGTCGCCGGCACCGGTGGTGTCGACCACCTCATGGCGCGGCACGAGCACCGCCGGACGGGTGACGCCGTCCCACGACGCCCCGTGCGCGCCGAACGTCGTCACCAGCGACGCGGGGATGACGCCCGCCTCCGCGAGCGCGGCCGTCTCGTGCTCGTTGGCGACCACCGGGTCGCCGAGGGCGACCACGTCGTCCGGCAGCAGCCCGTACGGCGCGACGTTGAGCACCACCCGGGCGCCTCGCCCGACCGCCATCCGAACCGCCGCGCAGACCACCTCCGCCGGCACCTCGAGCTGCACGAGCAGGACGTCGCCCCGCCCGAGCGGGCCGACCGCCGCAACCTCGCGCCCGTCGAGCCATTCGTTGGCACCGGGCACGACGACGATGCTGTTCTCTCCGTCCTCGGAGACGGTGACGAGCGCGTGCCCCGACGGCTCCCCCGCGACCACGCGCACCGCCGACACGTCGACGCCGAGCCCGCGCAACCGCTCGAGGTAGGCGGCGCCGCCGGGGTCGTCGCCGACGCAGCCGGCCATCGCCACCGGCACGCCGGCCCGGGCCGCCGCCACCGCCTGGTTCGCGCCCTTGCCACCGGCGAGGCGGCGCAGCCCCTCCCCGATCACCGTCTCGCCCGGGCGCGGATGCCGGTCGACCCGGGTGACCAGGTCGACGTTCAGCGACCCCAGCACCAGCACCCGGCCGGACCTGCCCGGGCCAGAGGCGTTCACGCCGGGCCTCCGACCGTGCGCAGCCAGGTCTCGGCCAGCCGGCGACCGTCGGCCTCGAGCGCCACGTCGACCAGCGCGGGTGCGAGCCCGTGCGGGTCGTGCGCCAGGTCGCCGGACCAGTCGCGGCGGTCGACGACGGTGCGCCCGCGGGTCCAGGTGCCGGTGAGCTCGACCCGAACCGGCAGCCGCTCGGTGCGCACCGCGTCGGGCACGAGCAGGGCGGCGACCGCACCGGCATCCCCGATGGTGGCGCTCCCGTCGTCGAACCGGCGCTGGTGGAACGACACCAGCCCGGCCGCGAGGTCGGCGACCGGCGTGCCGGCCGCGCGGAGGCGGGCGACGTCGTCATCCGTGACCGTCGGCTCGTAGAAGACGTCGAGGCCGTACATCGTGACCGGCACGTCGTGGGTGGCACACGCGTCGAGCACCATGGCCGCCGCCTCCGGGTCGTGGAACACGTTGAACTCGGCGGCCGCCGTCGCGTTGCTCACCTGCGCGCCGCCTCCCATGAACACCACCCGACCGATCTCGGCGAAGGCCTCCGGGTGCACCCGGGCGAACAGCGCGAGGTTGGTCATCGGCGCGAGCGGCAGCACCGTGAGAGGCGTGCCGGATGCCGCCGCCTCGCC
>JBOFLR010000310.1:0-5390 GCA_051657965.1 Dermatophilaceae bacterium | reverse complement strand
CGATACGGCCGAAGCCGTTGATGCCTACGCGAACGGTCACGGGGAGTTGCCTTCCATGAGATCGAGGGTGCCGCGACGGTGCGGCACGGGTCAGGTGTCCACCCTAGACCCGGGCCGGATGACGCCTCGCGCCGTCCGTAGTGCGGGCCATCCGCGTGCGCCGTCGCCGGGCGTGGACCCGCACCTCCGCAGAGGACTCCGGCAGCACGAGCACCATCCGGAGGGGCGGTCAGGGGTCCACGCGGCGAAGCCCCGTACGTCAGGTATCGAGCATCTCGGGGGTCAGCACGGCCTCGGTGTCGGGCACGCCGTCGTCCTGCGCCCGCCTGTCCGCCATCGCGAGCAGCCGCCGGATGCGGCCCGCGACGGCGTCCTTGGTCATCGGTGGCTGCGCGAGCTGGCCGAGCTCCTCGAGGGAGGCCTGCTTGTGGTCGAGCCGGAGCCGGCCCGCGTCGCGGAGGTGCTCCGGCGCGTCGGCACCGAGGATCTCCAGCGCCCGCTCCACCCGGGCGCCGGCCGCCACGGCCGCCCGCGCCGACCGCCGCAGGTTGGCGTCGTCGAAGTTGGCCAGCCGGTTTGCCGTGGCCCGCACCTCGCGGCGGATCCGGCGCTCCTCCCAGGCGAGCACGGCGTCGTGGGCGCCGAGCCGGGTCAGCATCTGTGCGATCGCGTCACCGTCCCGGATGACGACCCGGTCGATACCGCGGACCTCGCGCGCTTTCGCCGGGATGCTCAGCCGGCGTGCGGCTCCGACCAGTGCGAGGGCGGCCTCGGGGCCCGGGCAGGTGACCTCGAGCGCCGACGACCGGCCCGGCTCGGTGAGCGAGCCGTGCGCGAGGAACGCACCGCGCCACGCCGCCTCGGCATCGCAGACCGAGCCACTGACCACCTTCGGCGGGAGCCCACGAACCGGCCGGCCACGACTGTCGATGAGTCCGGTCTGCCGGGCCAGCGCCTCGCCGTCCTGGACGACACGGACCACGTAGCGGCTGCCCTTGCGCAGGCCACCCGCCGCGAGCACCAGCACCTCCGGGGTGTGGCCGTAGACCTCGGCGAGCTCTCGACGCAGCCGACGGGCCGAGTTGGCGGTGTCGAGCTCGGCCTCGACGACGATCCGCCCCCCGATGATGTGCAGCCCGCCGGCGAACCGCAGCATCGCCGCGACCTCGGCCTTCCGGCAGCACGGCTTGGTGACGGCGTGTCGGGACAGTTCGTCCTTGACCGCCGCCGTCATCGCCATGCCGGTCATCCTGCCACGGCTCACCACCGCTTCTCGGGCGTACTCATGAGGTCGCGGAGGGCTGCGGCGTAGCGCAGCGGATCGTGGACTCCGGGTTCGTCACGCCGGCCCACCGGGGCCATGTGGAGTGCGGCACCGAGCCGCGCGCACCGCGCTGCGAGCTCGCCCTCGTCGTCGACGACGGCAGGGTCGGCGAGCACCGCGTCGAGCCGCAGCCCGGGCGCCATCGCGGCGAACGCATCGACCAGCCCGACCGCTCGGAGACCCGAGGTCTCCCCGGCTCCCGGGTCGAGGTTGAGCACGAGGAGACGGCGGGCACGGGTCACCTCGAGCGCCTCCCGGACCTCGGGGACGAGGAGGTGCACGGTGACGGAGGTGAACCACGAACCCGGGCCCAGCACCACCCAGTCGGCGCTGCGGATCGCCGCGACCGACTCGGGGTAGGCGGGCGGGTCTCGCGGCTCGAGTCGCACCACCTCGACGTATCCGCGCGTGGCGGCCACCTCGGCCTGCCCCCGGAGGGTCCGCACGGCGCCCGGGTCGGCATGGTCCGCACCCCGGACGTCGGCCTCGATGGTCAGCGGCACCGCCGCCATCGGCAGCACTCGCCCCCGAGCCTGGAGCAGGCGGCCGACGAGGTCGAGGCCCGCCACCGGGTCGCGATGCAGCTCCCACAGCGCGACCACGATGAGGTTGCCGAGGGCGTGACCACCGAGCGCGCCGTCACCGGCGAACCGGTGCTGGAGCACATCGCGCCAGGTGTGCCCCCACTCGGTCTCGCTGCACAGCGCCGCGAGCGCCATCCGGAGATCTCCGGGCGGCAGCACGCCGAACTCCTCGCGCAGACGGCCGCTGGAGCCACCGTCGTCGGCCACCGTGACCACGGCCGTGATCTCGTCGGTCACGTACCGGAGCGCTCCGAGGGTCGCGGCCAGGCCGTGTCCACCGCCGAGCGCGACGACGATCGGGCCGCTCACTCGCGACCCAGGTCGCGGTGGACGACGAACGTGGCGATCTGGTCGTCGGCGAGCCGGGTGGCCACCTCACGGCTCAACGCGACCGAGCGGTGCTTACCGCCGGTGCAGCCGAACGCCAACGTGGCATAGCGGCGCCCCTCGCGCAGGTAGCCGGCGCTGATCGGGCCGAGCAGCGCCACCACCCGGTCCACGAACTCGGCGGCTCCGTCCTGGCGGAGCACGAACTCGGCTACCGGAGCGTCGACACCGGTGAGCGAACGCAGCTCGGGCACCCAGAACGGGTTGGGCAGGAAGCGCATGTCGAACACGAAGTCGGCGTCCAGCGGCACGCCGTACTTGAAGCCGAAGGAGAGCAGCGCCAGCCGCAGGCTCGGCCCGCGGCCACCCCCGACCAGAGGGGTGAGCTTGCGGCCCAGCTGGTGCACGTTGAGACCGGAGGTGTCGATGACGACATCGGCGTCGGCGCGCAGGTCGCCCAGCAGCTCGCGCTCGTTCTGGATGCCGTCGAGCAGTCGCCCGTCGCCTTGGAGCGGGTGTGGTCGGCGGACGCTCTCGAAGCGACGCACGAGCGCCTCGTCGGTGGCGTCGAGGAACACCAGCTGAGGGCTCCAGCCGTTGGCGCGCAGGGCGGCGAGCCCTTCCTGTAGACCGGTGGTGAACGGCCGGGCTCGTACGTCGACGACCGCGGCGATCCGGAGGTCGTGCGCGACCGAGTCACGAGCCTCGGCGGCGAGGTCGGCCATCGCGGGGATCAGCCGCGGCGGGAGGTTGTCGACGACGTACCACCCCTGGTCCTCGAGGACGTTCGCCGCGGTCGACCGCCCGGCCCCGCTCATCCCGGTCACCACCATGAAGTCGCCGGAGTGCGACGCGTCGCCCTCCAGTGCGGGTGAGGCATCGCTCTGCGACGCGGAGGAGCCGGCGCTCTCCGACGCGGAGGAGCCGGCGCGGTCGACGGGCTGGCCCTCGCTCACGCTCCAGCTCCTTCCTCGTCGAGTACCTCGCCGGTGGTCAGGTCGACGGCCGGGGTGGCCGGGTCCGTCGCGCCCAACTCTGCCGCAACCACCCGCGCGAGCGCAGGCCCGATGCCCGGGACGGCCGCGAGCTCCTCGGCGCGTGCCGCGCGGATCCGCTTCACCGAACCGAACGCGGCGAGCAGGGCCTTCTGCCGCTTGTCGCCCAGACCGGGGATGCCGTCGAGCCGGCTGCTCGTCATCGCCGCCGACCGCCGCTGCCGGTGGAAGGTGACGGCGAAGCGGTGAGCTTCGTCCCGGACCCGCTGGAGGAGGTACAGCCCCTCGCTGGTCCGCGGCAGCACGACCGGGTGCTGCTCGCCCGGCAGCCAGACCTCTTCGAGCCGCTTGGCCAGGCCCACGACCGGCACGTCGACGACACCCACCTCCTCGAGTGCGCGGGCAGCGGCGTTGACCTGGGGCAGACCGCCGTCGACGACCACCAGGCCCGGGCGGTAGGCGAACCGAGGCGGCCGGCTGCCGTCGCCGTCGACCACCCCGTCAACGGACGCCGAGGCGCGGTCGCGTTCGCTCTCCTCCTCGCGTATCCCCCGGCGGAAACGTCGGGTCAGCACCTCGTGCATCGCCGCCGTGTCGTCGGTGGCGCCGCGCTCGTCGCCTCGCACGACGAAGCGCCGGTACTCGGACTTGCGGGGCAGGCCGTCCTCGAAGACCACCATCGACCCCACCACCTGGGTGCCCATGACGTGGCTGATGTCGAAGCACTCGATGCGCAACGGTGCCTCGTCGAGGCCGAGCATGTCGTGGAGCTGCTGTAGCGCCTGACTGCGCGTGGTCAGGTCGCCGGCCCTGGTCACCTTGTGGCGCGCCAGGCTCTGGGTCGCGTTGCGTGCCACGGTCTCCATGAGCGCGCGCTTGTCACCTCGTCGCGGAACCCGCACGTCGACCCGGCTTCCGCGGATGCCGCTCAGCCAGTCGGCGAGCGCGTCCGCGTCGTCCGGGACGACGGGGACGAGCACCTCGCGTGGCACCGCGTCGGCGCCGCCTCCCCCGTAGACCTGCTGGAGCAGATGCTCGACGACCTCCGGCGTCGACTCGGCGTCGCGCTCGGCGACCCAGCCGCGCTGCCCGCGCATCCGGCCGCCACGCACGTGGAACAGCTGCACCGCCACCTCGAGCTCGTCCTCGGCCAGGCCGAACACGTCGGCGTCGGTCGCGTCGGGGAGGACGACGGCCGACTTCTCGAGCACCCGCTCCAGCGCGCCGATGTCGTCGCGCAGCCGAGCCGCCCGCTCGAAGTCGAGCTCGGCGGCGGCATCCTTCATCTCGGCGGTCAGCCGGGTCATGAAACGGCCGGTCTCCCCGGCCATGAAGTCGCAGAAGTCCTCGGCGATCTCGCGGTGCCGGACGGCGTCGACCCGGCCGACGCAGGGGGCGCTGCACTTGTCGATGTACCCGAGCAGACAGGGACGGCCCACCTGGGCGGCCCGTCTGAACACCCCGGCCGAGCAGGTCCGGACCGGGAAGACCCGCAGCGCCAGGTCGAGCGTCTCGCGGATCGCCCAGGCGTGGGCGTACGGCCCGAAGTACCGCGTGCCCTTGCGCTTGGCGCCGCGCATCACCTGCGCACGCGGGAACTCCTCCCCCATCGTCACGGCGAGGTAGGGGTACGACTTGTCGTCGCGGTACCGGACGTTGAACCGCGGGTCGAACTCCTTGATCCACGCGTACTCGAGCTGCAGCGCCTCCACCTCGGTGCCGACCACCGTCCACTCGACGCTGGCTCCGGTGCGCACCATCGTCGCCGTCCGGGGATGCAGCGCGGCGACGTCCTGGAAGTACGACGACAGCCGCTGCCGGAGGTTGCGCGCCTTGCCGACGTAGATGACCCGCCCGTCGCGGTCGCGGAACCGGTATACGCCAGGATCGGTCGGGACCTCACCGGGGCGAGGACGGTACGACGCAACCACCGGTCAACCCTATGTCGGACGTCCCACACCACCGACGGCTCGCCGTCTTCGACCGACGCGATCCCGGTCGAGGATGCCGGCGCGGCACGCCGACCCGACTTGGCTCAACCTAGTGCGCAAGCGGATGCGCCTGGATGGTCGTGATCGCCTCGGCGAGGTCGTCCGGTAGCGGGTCGGCGGCGGTGAGAGTGTGGCCGCCGGCGGCGATGGTGACCTCGCGGTAGCGGCG
>JBOFLR010000309.1:0-4408 GCA_051657965.1 Dermatophilaceae bacterium | reverse complement strand
GGCTCGTTCTCGGGGATCCGCAGCTCGCCGATGCCGGTGCGCGGGCCCGAGGCGAGCCAGCGGACGTCGTTGGCGAGCTTCATCAGCGCCCCGGCCAGCGTGCGCACCGCGGACGACACCGCCACCAGACCGTCATGGGCGGCGAGCTCGACGAACAGGTTCGGCGCCTGCGCGAACTCCAGCCCGGTCTCCTCGCCGAGGTGCTGGGCGACGAGCGGCCCGAACTCGGCCGGCGCGTTCAACCCGGTGCCCACCGCGGTGCCGCCGATCGCGAGCCGCCGCACCCGCTCTCCGGCGTGCCGCACGTCGGCCTGCGCCTGCCGCACCTGCTCGGCCCAGGCGCCGATCTCCTGCCCGAGGGTCACCGGCGTCGCGTCCTGCAGGTGGGTGCGGCCGACCTTGACGACCGCGGCGTGCTCGGTCGCCTTCGCGTCGAGCGCCGCCACGAGCGCCGACACCGCCGGATGCAGCCGCTCCTCCAGCTCCAGCGCGACGGCCACGTGCACCGCGGTCGGGAAGGTGTCGTTGCTCGACTGGCTGCGGTTGACGTGGTCGTTGGGGTGCACCGGCGACTTCGACCCGAGCACGCCGCCGAGCAGCTCGATGGCCCGGTTCGCCACCACCTCGTTGGCGTTCATGTTGCTCTGCGTGCCGGAGCCGGTCTGGAAGACCACGAGCGGGAAGTGCTCGTCGAGGTCACCGCGAGCCACCTCGTCGGCAGCCTGCACCACCGCTCGGGCGACCTCGTCGTCGAGCAGCCCGAGCTGGGCGTTCGCGAGGGCGGCGCACTTCTTCAGCAGCCCGAGCCCGCGCACCACCGGCCGTCCCCAGACGAAGGTGTCGCGGCCGATGTCGAAGTGCTCGAGGCTGCGCTGGGTCTGCGCCCCCCAGTAGCGGTGGGCAGCCACCTCGACCTCGCCCATGGTGTCCCGTTCGGTGCGCGTCGAGCTCTCGGGCGTCGTCGAGGTGGGGACGGGTGGGGAGCCTGCGGGCGTCATCCCCTCACGGTAGGCGCTCGTGGCAGCGCGCGGGACTCTCCCCCGGACGGGCTCGGCTGTGTGACACTGAAGGTCGGCAGCCGCAGCGTCGCGGCACCGGTCGGCTCGTCCGGCCCGCGGCGCCCCAGCAGGACGGAGCGCGACGGTGACCGACGAGGCCAGTCGCCCAGGCGACGCAGGGGACCCGCCCACGCAGGACATGGGGTCCGCGGACGTCGACGGCGTGCTCGCGCCCACGGTGTGGATGGCGCGGCGCGAGTGGCGGGCGGCGCTCGAGTACGCCGCGTCAGCGGTGCGCGCACGCAAGCTCGACGACTGGCCGCTCGGGGACGGCCATCCGGTGCTCGTGCTGCCCGGCTTCCTTGCCGGCCCGGAGTCCACCGTCTTTCTCCGCCAGCACCTGCGCAAGCTCGGCTACCGCTCCCACGACTGGCGACACGGCCGCAATCTCGGCTTGCGCGAGGGGATGCCGGAGCAGCTCCGCGAGCTGCTCCTCGAGCTCCACGACCGCTACGGCCGCCGGGTGAGCCTGGTCGGATGGAGCGCCGGCGGGGTGTACGCGCGCGAGATGGCGCGAGCGCTGCCCGAGCACACGCGCTGCGTCGTCACGCTCGGCAGCCCGTTCCGCGGGCACCCGGCCTCGACTCGGGCCTGGGCCACCTACCGGTTGCTCAACCGCGGTGCCTTCACCGAGGAGCTGTTCTCCGACGAGGCCCGAGCCCGGCGCGCCGAGCCGCTGCCCGTGCCCACCACCTGCGTCTACTCGCGCAGCGACGGCATCGTCGCCTGGCAGTGCTGCGTCTCCGAGCCCGCGCCGCGCACCGAGAACGTCGAGGTGCACGGCAGCCACCTCGGCTACGGCCACCACCTCGACACCCTGCGCGTCATCGCCGACCGGCTCGCCCAACCGGAAGGTGCATGGCAGCCGTATGCCGATCGGACACACGCCGGCCCGTCACAGGACCCACGGGCGGAGTGGGCGAGCGCCCACCCGGCGGAGCCGGCCGTACCACCGCCGACGCGAAGCGCGGTACCGGGGCTGGGCTTTCTCCGCCGGCGCACCGCCATGGACGGCACGAGCAGCGCCGGCGACCGGGCCGGATGAGCCCCGGGCGACCACCTGTCGCCCGGGTCAGGTCACTCGGACGAGCCGGCGATGTTCACCAGCCAGTGGATGCCGAACCGGTCGGTGAGTGAGCCGAACTCGTCGCCCCACATCTGCTTCTCGAGAGGCATGGTGACGGTCGCGCCGTCGCTGAGCCGCTGCCAGTAGTCGCGCAGCTCGGGGTCGTCGCCGCTGAGGCTCACGTGGACGTTGGTACCAGGCTGGTGCGACGCCTCCTGACCCGGGGGCATGTCGGACGCCATGAGGGTGAACCCGGACGGAGTGGTGAGGGAGGCGTGCATGACGCCGTCGGCCGACGGGCCGTCGCCGCCGAACTCGCCGAAGGTGCTCACCTCGAGATCGCCGCCGAGCACGTGCTGGTAGAACTCCATCGCCTCCCGCGCGTTGCCCGGGAAGTTGAGGTACGGGTTGAGAACTGAGGACATCGAACGCTCCTTCGGTGGTGGTGGTAGCGGCGACGCTACGCCGCAGCACCGACACCCGTCATCCGGGCGCCGGGGCCTCATCCGGCCGGATGACGACGGCTCGCCCTCGGGGCGGATGTCGAGTCCACGCCACCGGCCTACCGTCGCTCTCATGCTGATCACCGAGATGCTGTTGTTGCTGCTCACCGACGACGAGTCCGGGAAGCCGGTCTCGTCGTCGAGCACGTGGACCTCGGTCGAGACCGCGCTCGGCGGAGCGCTGCTCGTCGACCTCGCGGAGGCCGGGCGGCTGTCGTTCACCGAACGCCGGGGCGCGCCGATCGTGCACGTCGCCGACCCGCGACCGACCGGCATCCCGATCCTCGACACCGCCCATGCCCGGCTCACCGAGAAGTCCGACGAGAAGGCGCAGCGGGCGATCGGCCGGATCGGGAAGGGCGCGAAGGACGCCACCTACGAGATGCTGGCCGCCAAGGGCCTGGTCCGCCGTGAGGACGGCCGGGTGCTCGGCCTGTTCCCCACGACGCGGTGGCCCGCGGCCGACGCCAGGGCAGAGGCCGAGGTGCGGGCCGAGCTGCGCGCCGCGCTCGTCGACGGTGCCGAACCCACCACGCGTGCAGTGACACTGGCCGCCCTGCTGCTCGCGCTCGACCAGCTGGGCCTGGTGGTCGACAAGCCCGACCGCAAGGCCGCCAAGGCGCGCGCGAAGCAGCTCGCCGACGGCGACCCTGCCGGCGACGCCGTCGCGGCCGCGGTCAAGGCGGCCCGTGACACCGTGATGATCGCCGTGATCGCTGCCACCGCCGGTAGCGCTGCATCAGCCGGCTGAGCATCGACGTGAACGCGGGGCCGCGGGGATGCCGCCCGCCTCGCGGCGCCAGCTCCCGCTCGGGCTCGCCGCACCGGATCCGGGCCTGCGCACACCACCGAGGCGGATGGCGCCGGTCTCCTACCGATGCCGACGACGCGGAGACGGCAGGACCTTGACCGGCAGATCCGTGCGACTCCACCGACGGTCCGCGGTCAGGACGGCCTGAGCGCGATCCACGGAGGCGGTCGCGAGCACGATCGCATCCGGGAGGCGGAGCCAGCGGTACCGAGCCCGCAGTGACGCTGCCTCGACCGCGACGTCCTCGTCCACCGGGCGCACCGACCCGAACGCCGCACGGATCGTGGCCCGTCGTCGCGCCACCGAGCGCTTGTCCGCTCGGGCCGCCCCGACGAGCACCTCGGACAGGACGGTAGCCGGCAGCAGCCACGAGACGCGCCCCTCACGCAGCTCGCGGACGGTGTCGACCGCCTGCCGGTGGTGCACGTCCTGGGGGTCGAGCAACGCGAGCACGATGCTCGCGTCCAGGACTACCGGTCCCACTCGTCGCGCAGCTGCTGGAGGCCCGTCGCTGCCGAGATCCCGGGAGCGGACCCGATCAGCTCCTCCAGCGGGTCGCGCTCGCGGACCAGCCGGAAGACGCCGTCCTCGACGACCTCCACCCGCAGCACGTCCCCCGGCCGCACGTGGGCCGCTGCCAGTGCGTGTACCGGCAAGGTCACCTGATTCTTGCTGCTGACCCGGGTTCGACGACCGCTGTCGACTGCCTTTACCTCAATGCTCACGAGTAAAGGATAGACCCGGGTCGACAGCCGTGACCGGCTCCGTCCCCAGGGCCATCCCCATCCCCATCGCCAGGCCGCGCCGATCGCGGTTGTCGCGCGGACGGCCGAGCCCGCGGCACCGCCATCCGGGAGACGGCACCTCGATCCAGCCGATACAGCCGGGACACGACCGGCCCTCGACGCGGCCGGCCGGCTCGGTGGGTCTTGCCTCACTCCCGCCCAGCCGCGAGCATCTGCCGGATGGA
>JBOFLR010000308.1:0-3778 GCA_051657965.1 Dermatophilaceae bacterium | reverse complement strand
GTCAGAGCGGAGAGGCCTCGGTGTCGGAGACGTCGAGCCAGTCCGGGCGGGACGCCTCGCGCCGCTTGTCGATGACCCGGCAGACCAGCCAGGCCCCGAAATAGAGCACCGTCAGCGGGGCGGCGAAGACGAACATCGTGAACGGGTCGCCGGTGGGTGTCGCGACCGCGGCGAAGAGGAAGATCAGCAGCACCGCCACCCGCCAGCCCCGGATCAGCCGCCGCGCCGACACGACACCGAGGAAGTTCAGCAGGACCAGCACGACCGGAAACAGGAAGCCCAGCCCGAAGACGAGGATGAAGCGGGTCACGAACGCGATGTAGGTCGAGACCTGCTGGATGTTGGAGGTGTCCTCCGGGCTGAAGCCGTAAAGGATGGCGAGCGACGTCGGCAGCACGACGTAGGCCAGCGCCACTCCGGTGAGGAACAACGGCAGGGTCGCGCCGACGAAGGCGAACGCGACCCGCTTCTCCTTGCGGGTCAGGCCGGGCACGATGAACGCCCACACCTGGTAGATCCACACCGGGCTGGAGGCGATGACACCGACGAAGATCGAGACGCTGAGGAAGTTCGACAGCGCCGAGGTCGCCTCGCCGAAGTTCAGGCTGATGGTGTTGGCGGGGTTGGCCCTCTTGTAGTCGTCGAACGGTTCCGAGAGGAAGTCGAAGATCGGCTGGTAGTAGAACGCCGCGACCACCGAGGTGACCAGCACGGCGATCGCCGCGATGAGCAGCCGCCGCCGGAACTCGCGCAGGTGCTCGCCGAGCGTCATCCGGCCCTCGGGGTCGCGAGGGCGCCGCCGACGTCCGTGCCGGGCCATGGGTGGTGTCGAGGTCTGTGCCGGAGAGGTCAGGCCACCGGGCCGGACTGGTTGTCGGTGCGCGGGGCGTTCTCTCGCACGGCGTTGCCGTCACTCGTCGGCACGACGCGGTCGACCGGGCGGTCCTTCTCCAGCGCCTCGCTGCGCACCGTCTCGGAGGCCGCGTCGGACTTCTTGGCGTCGTTGTCCTTCTTCATCTCGTCGACCTCGGACTTGAACACCCGGGCCGAGCGACCGAGGCTGCGGGCGGCGTCGGGTAGCCGCTTCCACCCGAAGATGATGATGACGAGCACCGCGATGATGATGATCTCGGTGGGGCCGAGGTTAGGCATGTGGGTCCATCCCCTTACGTGGTGGCGGTCGTTCGCAGTCTACGCGCGCCCAGACTGGCCGCCGCGTGGCCCGCCGCCGGGCCGGTCGGCAGCAGCCTGGACGCTGTCCACGGTAGTCGTCCCGCAGCCGGCGCGGACCGTGGGTGACCGGGAGACGTCATCCGGCGGCCTGGGGCGGGTACGCGGCCAGGGCAGCGGCGGCGCCCTCACGCACCTCGGCGACGACGTCCGGGGGGTCGAGCACGGTGGCCGCGCCGCCCAGCCGCCAGACCAGCCGGCGCAGCCAGGCGGTGTCGGCGGTGCGCAGCCGCACGACGAGGCCGCCCCCGTCGTCGGGCGAGGCGGCATCCACGGACTCGACCGGGTAGTAGTCGGCCACCCAGGTGGCGCCGGGCCGCAGCCGCACGGTGACGACCAGGTCGTCGGGCGCCGGGCGGAAGGTGCCCTCGGCCAGGTCGCGCTCGCGGGCCTGCGGGGGCGGTGTGCCGTCGACGTCGTCGAGGACGTCGAGCTGCTCGACCCGGTCCATGCGGAACAGGCGGGTGTCCTCGGCGCGGTGACACCACCCCTCGAGGTACCAGCGCCCGTCGATGCCCACGACCCGCATCGGGTCGACGTCGCGCTCGGTGGCCTCGTCGCGAGCAGGCACGAAGTACCGCAGGTGGATGCGGCGGCGTCCCGCGAGCGCCCGCCGCGCGCCGGCCAGCATCTCGGCCGACGCCCCGTCGGCGAGCTCGGCCCGCACCCGGCTCGCGGGGGCGGCCGCCGACCCGGCCGCCGCCTCGAGCTTGGCGAGCGCCCGGTCGACGGCATCGCGCTCCCCCAGCCCCGGCACCTCACGCAGCGCCCGCAGCCCGACGATCAGCGTGACCGCCTCGTCGACGCCCAACCGGAGCGGCCTCGCGATGTCGTCGGCGTTGCCGATGAACACCCGGCCCTCGTCCCACTGCGCGTCGATGAGCTCGTCGGGCAGCTGCCCGTACCCGCAGAGGAACAGCAGCCGCAGGTCGGCCTCGAGCTGGTCGACGCTCACGCCGAGGTCGGCCGCGGCCTGCGCGACGTCGATGCCCTGCCGGTTGACCAGCCACGGCACCATGGTCAGCAGGCGCGACAGCCGGGCGGTGGCGGTCTCCTGCGGCACCGCACTCACCGCGCCGCCGCCTCTACGCCGTGCGCGCCAGATCGGCCGCGCCCGCCAGGTCCACCGCGCGCGCCAGGTCCACCGTGCGCGGCGGCCGCGCCGGACAGCCGCTCGACCACCGCGGTCACCAGCTCCGGCGGCTGCTCCACGACGACGTCGGCGCCGTAGCCGGCGAGCTCCTCGGCGAACGCCCACAGGTCGGTGTGGTCGATGTCGATCAGCGACCAGGTGTCGTCGACCTCCCCGACGGTGCGTGCCCGGCGGCGCAGCGAGTGCCCCGCCCCGGCACGCACCCGGATGACGGCGGGGCTCGGCGTCGCGGCCGGTGCGGCGAACCGTTCGACCATCACCTGCGGGTCGTGCTCGGCGGGGACCTCGAACGACGCCGGCCGTCCCGCGGTGCGCACCGCGCCGGCGACCCGCGAGAGGCGGAACACCCGGGGTGCGTCACGATCGAGGTCGAACGCGTTGAGGTACCAGCGGCCACGCCAGGACACCAGCGACCAGGGCTGCACGTGCCGCTGGGTCGGGTCGTCCTCGGGCCGGCGCCGGTAGCCGAACCGCAGCGGTACGCGCCGCACCACGGCGTCCTTGACCGCGTCGAACGCCGGCTCAGTGGTGCGCAGCCGCGGCTCGATGCCGATGAGCGAGTCGGCGTCGCGCTCCACCCCGGCCGCCCGCAGCTTGCGCAGCGCCTGCGCGGCCGGCCCGGCCAGCGACGCCTGCGCCCACGTCCGGCTGGCCAGGCCGAGCACCGCGAGCTCGTCGGGTTCGAAGCCGATCTCGGGCAGCGCGTATTCACGCTGGTGGATGCGATAGCCCGGCTCGTCGTCCCATGCGGCGTCGGCGTGCTCGGTGACCAGCGGGATGCCGAGCTCGCGCAGCTCGTCCTTGTCTCGCTCGAACATCCGCTCGAACGCCTCGGTCGAGGCCGACTGCCCGTACTGGGGCACCAGCCGCCGGATCTGGGCCTTCGCGAGCGGCCGCCGCGCGTAGAGCAGGACGAGGACGAGGTTGAGCAGCCGCTCGGTCTTGGTCTGGGCCGCACCGGGTGCGGCCACCCCGCCCTGGCTGGTCACCGACCAGACGCTACCCGACGGCTACGCTGCCCGGCGTGATGCAGTGGCGCGCCGGGCGGGTGACCCGGCAGGTGCGGGCCTGGGCCGGCGCGGTCGAGCTCGAGGTGCGCCTCGAGAGCACCGCCGACGGTGCGTCATCCGACCCGGAGAGGTCGTCCGGCGCGGAGACGCGGTTCGGCTCGGATGCCGACCGGTCCTCCCTCCCGCGGGCGGGGTCCTCTGCCGACACCGGCACCGGCACCGATGACGTGCGCGCCCTCGCCTACACCGCGGTCACCGGTGCGCCCCAGCCCGGCGAGCGGGTGCTGCTGAACGCGTCGGCCCTGCTCCGCGGGCTCGGCACCGGGGGGCTGGCGTTCGTGGTCGCGCGGGTCGACGTGCTGCCGCCCGACGCTCCGAGCGAGCC
>JBOFLR010000307.1:0-3088 GCA_051657965.1 Dermatophilaceae bacterium | reverse complement strand
CCGAGCCGTTGGTGGCGCCGGACGCGCCGAGTGCGCCGGATGCGCCAGACGCGCCGGACGCGCTGGGTGCACCGGATGCGCCAGGTGCGCCGGACGCGCTGGGTGCGCCGGACGCGCTGGGTGCACCGGATGCGCCAGGTGCGCCGGACGCGCTGGGTGCGCCGGACGCGCTGCATCCGGTGGACGCGCTGCATCCGGTGGACGCGCTGCATCCGGCGGACCGGCGGATGCCGGCGTCATCCGGCCCGCTGCCCTACGGCCCGGTGGCCGGCGGTCACCACGTGGCCGTGCCCGCCGGCGGGCTGGACCGTGCGGTCGTCGAGGCCCTCACCGAGAGCGGCCGGCCGCTGGTGGTCACCCCGTGGCGCGGGGTGCTCGTCGCCGGGATCGGTGACCGGTGACCGACATCCCCACCTCCGCCTCGGCATCCGGCCGGATCTCCGCCTCGGCATCCGGCCAGGCGTCCGGTCCGACATCCGGCCGCGTGCTGATGCGCCGGCCGACCCGCCGGTTCGCCTATCTCGGCTCCGGGCCGGACATCTACGCCGAGTCCTTCGCCACGATCCGCCGCGAGGCCGACCTCCGCCGGGTCCCGGCCGATGCCGAGACCCTCGCCGTGCGGATGATCCACGGCAGCGGGCAGGTCGACCTCCTCGACGACCTCGTGGTGCACCCCAGGCTGGTGGCCTCGGCGCGGGCCGCCCTGCGACGCGGTGCGCCGGTCCTCTGCGACGCCACCATGGTGGCCGCCGGCGTCACCCGGAGCCGGCTCCCCGCCGGCAACGAGGTGCGCTGCCTGCTCGACGACCCGCGGGTGCCGAAGCTGGCGCGCGACTGGGGGACGACCCGCTCGGCCGCGGCCGTCTCGCTGTGGGAGCCCGTGCTCGACGGTGCCGTGGTCGCCGTCGGCAACGCCCCGACCGCGCTGTTCCACCTGCTCGAGCTCGTGCTCGACGGCGGCCCTCGCCCCGCCGCCGTGGTCGGCTGCCCGGTCGGCTTCGTCGGGGCGGTGGAGTCCAAGGACGCCCTGGTCGCCCTCGCCGACGAGCACGGCATCGACCTCCCGTACGTCACGGTGCGCGGCCGGCGCGGCGGGTCCGCCCTGGCCGCCGCCGCGCTCAACGCGCTCGCCCAGGAGCGCGAGTGACCGGCCGGTTCGTCGCCGTGGGCGTCGGCCCCGGCGACCCCGAGCTGATGACCCGCAAGGCGGCTCGTCTGATCGCGGACGCCGACGTGGTGGCGTACCACGCCGGGGTCGGCAAGGAGTCGAACGCGCGGCGGACCGCGGCCGGGCTGTTCGCCGCCGACGTGGTCGAGGAGCAGCTGACCTACCCGGTGACGACCGGGGTCACCGACCACCCGGGCGGCTACCCGGGCGCGCTCGCCGACTTCTACGAGGAGGCGGCGACGCGGCTGGCCGCGCACCTCGACGCCGGGCGCGACGTCATCCTGCTGGCCGAGGGCGACCCGATGTTCTACGGGTCCTCGATGTACCTGCACGACCGGCTGGCCGGGCGGTACGACACCGAGATCGTGCCCGGGGTGCCGGCGTTCGCCGCGGCTACCGCGGCCGCGGCGCTCCCGCTCGCCCGGCAGACCGACGTGCTCACGGTGCTGCCGGCGACGCTGCCCGAGCCCGAGCTGGCCAGGCGGCTCGCCGACACCGACGCCGCGGTCGTGATGAAGCTCGGCCGCACCTTCCCGGCCGTGCGCCGGGCGCTCGCCGTGGCCGGGCGGCTCGAGGCGGCGCACTACGTCGAGCGGGCCTCGACGCCCGCCGAGCGGTGGCTGCCGGTGGCCGAGGTCGACGCCGACTCGGTGCCCTACTTCTCGCTGGTGCTCGTCTCCGGGGACTCCCGCAACGGGCCACGATCACGGCGCCCGCACGACGTCCGGCCGGTCGAGGCGACCACCGACCGCCCGGATGCCGCGCGCGCTTCGAGTGCCACCGACCGCCCGGATGCTGCGGGTGCGTCGTGCACGGTGGACCGCTCGGATGCCGCGCACCGCCCAGATGCCGTGCGTGTGCCGGAGCGCGCGGGCCGGTCGGGCGCGGAGCTGCTGGTCGTCGGTCTCGGGCCGGGCCCCGACCACTGGCTCACTCCGGAGGCGGCCGCCGCGCTCGCCGAGGTCGAGCACGTCGTCGGCTACGGCCGCTACGTCGACCGCGTTCCCGAGCGGCCGGGGCTCGCCCGCCACGCGTCGGGGAACACCGTCGAGCTGGACCGGGCCCGGTTCGCCCTCGACCTGGCCCGGGCGGGGGAGCGGGTCGCGGTGGTCTCCGGCGGTGACGCGGGCGTTTTCGGGATGGCCGCCGCCGTGTTCGAGGCCGCCGAGTCCCCCGCGTACGAGGGCGTCGGCATCCGGGTGCTGCCCGGAGTGAGCGCGGTGCAGGCCGTGGCGGCCCGCGCCGGCGCGCCGATCGGCGCCGACTTCGCGGTGCTCTCGCTGTCCGACCGGCTCAAGCCGTGGCCGGTGGTCGAGCGCCGCCTCCGGGCCGTCGCCGAGGCCGACCTCGTGCTGGCGCTGTACAACCCGGCATCGCGGTCGCGCACCGTGCAGCTGGCGGCGGCGCGGGCGACCCTGCTCGAGCACCGCCCGCCGCACACCGTGGTCGTCGTCGGCCGCGACGTGGGGCGGGCCGGGGAGTCGCTGGAGGTCACCACGCTCGGCGAGCTCGACACGGCATCGGTCGACATGTCCTGCCTGCTCATCGTGGGAGCGAGCGGCACCCGGGTCGGGCGCGCCGGGGTGTGGACGCCGCGGTTCGTCCACGACGACGCGTGCCGCAATGGCGCCTGCCCGGACGACGCCTGTGACAGCCACCTCGGCCGGGATCGCGGACACCGCGACGACAGGTGCCGGGATGGCGCGTGATGCGATGACATCGGCCGGGTCGACGGATGACGATGCGCAACGCGAGTGCCATGCCGGATGACGCCGAGGACCGCGGCGGGATGGCGACCGTGCACTTCGTCGGCGCCGGCCCGGGCGCGGCCGACCTGCTCACGGTGCGGGCCACTCAGTTGCTGGCGCGGGCCGACGTCGTGCTGTACCCCGGCAGCTACCTCGACTCCGGCGTGCTCGC
>JBOFLR010000306.1:0-4406 GCA_051657965.1 Dermatophilaceae bacterium | reverse complement strand
CCGCTCTCGCGCCACGCCGACCTCACCCCGAAGGCCCGCGACCTCGCGGCCGTCCTGCGTCGACACTGGAACGTCGACGTCGACGACGCCGGGGCGATCGGCCGCCGCTACCGCCGCCAGGACGAGATCGGCACGCCGTACTGCGTGACGGTCGACTTCGACACCCTCGACGACCACGCGGTGACCATTCGCGAACGCGACACCATGGCTCAGGAGCGGGTGGCTCTCGACCAGGTCGAGGGCTGGCTCGCCGGGCGGTTGGTCGGCTGCTGAACCGCCGGTGACGGCGCCGCGCCCTCCGGGTCGGCCGCTCTCCCGGGTGCCCGGGGGACTGTCGGGCCTGTCGGGCCTGTCGGGCCCGGACGCTCAGGGCTGCGGGCCGTGCTGGACCCACACCTGCTCGGCGTCGTCGGTGCGGCCCGCGCGGTCGAGCATGCGCGCCAGGGCCCGCGCCGCCCGCACCCGGGTGTCCGGGATGCCGTGCTCGCCCAGCTCGACGATCGACGCCCGCAGCCGCGGCTCGGCCTCGGCGACCCGGTCGGCGTCGGCGAGGAACATCGCCCCCTCCGCCCGCAGTACCACCTCGAGGTCCGCCCCGACGAGCGCCTCGGCGCGCGCGATCCGCTCCATGGCCTCGTCGGTCCGTCCGTGCGCGGCCAGCAGGTGCGCTCCCTGCCTCAGCACCAGCGGTTCGAGGACCTCGCCGTCGAATTCGCCCTCGCCCGGCGGCGGCTCGCGCCCTGCGGCGGCGAGGCCGTCGGCCAGGCGCTGGCCGTGGGTGATGGCGCCGTCGAGATCGGCGAGCCCGCCGGCGAGGTCGCCGCCGGCGGCTCGCAGGGCCGCGCGAGCGCGGTGTGCCTCGACGAGCACCGAGACGGCGCCCGAGGCCCGGGCCAGCTCGCCGGCGGCCTCGAAGTGGGCGGTCGCGACATCCGGCCGGTCGTCGTCCATGGCCGCGTTGCCGGCGCGCCACTGGGCGTGCGCGGCCTCGTTGCGGCGGTCCTCGGCCTCGAACGCCGTGGCCGCCGCAGTGAAGGCGGTGCGGGCCTCGGGCCACCGGCCCAGGGCGACCAGGGCGTTGCCGAGAGCCCAGCCGACCGGCCCGACCAGGCCGGGATAGGCGTCGCGCAGGGAGGGCAGTGCGGCCTCGAGCAGCTCGGCGCCGTCGACCGGGCGGCCGGTCTCGACGTAGGCGAGCCCGAGCTGGCGCTGCGCCACGGCGAGCAGCACCGGATGCCCGGCCCCGGCCGTCGCGGCCACCGCGTCGGCTGCCGTGCACTCGAGCTCGGCCCACTCCTCGCGCGCCACGAGGTGGTCGCCGAGGCTCAGCAGGATGCCGGCCCGGGTGCGCGCGGGCACGTCGCGCAGTGCGGCGGCGCGACGGAGGTGGTCGAGCGCGGCGTCGCGCTCACCGCGTGCGCCGGCCAGCCGGGCGCGGGCGTGCAGCACCATGGCGGTCAGCTCGGGGTGGGCGGCGGCATGCTCCTCGGCGGCGTCGAGGTGGGCGGTCACCGAGGCGGGGTCTAGTCGTGACGCGCCGGTCGTGGCCGCCTCGAGACGGCACAGCGCCACCCGCCGGCCGGCACCCGCGCGGGCGTAGCCGGCGGCGGCACGGGTGAGCAGCTCCCACGGCCGCTGGGCGCCGCGGGCGTTCGCCATCCGCCGGAGCAGGCCGGCCGCTTCCAGGTGCTCGCCCGCCGACTCCAGCCGGGCCACTGCCGCGAGCGCGGACGCCGCGTCGCCCTCCTCGAGCGCGATCTCGGCCTCGGCGCGGATGACGACCGACGGCTCGCCGGACCGGCGGGCGGCGTCGAGCGCGGAGTGCAGCAGCTCGCGCCGGCCCGCGGGTGGGAGGTCTCCACCGGCGACCCGGTCGAGGAGGGAGACGGCAGCCCACTCCTGCGGCGTCGACACCGGCAGCAGCCCGTGGCGGTCACGTCGCCACGCCTCGAGCAAGCCATCGACGTCCGCGCCGAGGTCGAGAAGCGCTCGGGACACGATGTCGGCACGGATGACGACCGGCGTGGACGACGCCACCGACGCGGCGACGGCCGCCGCGCCGGGTGGCCCCGCCGCGTCGAGGACGTTCTCGGAGAGGCGGGTCGGAGGCAGCATCGGCCGGTCGGGCAGCCCCTCGGTACGGAGCCGGCGGCCGAGGTCGTCGGACACCACGGTCGACCCGTACCGTCCGTCGAAGGCGGCCGCGATCTCGGCTGCGGCACGGGCCAGCCCCGCGGCCCGATCCTCGGCCGGGTGCCCGTCGACCTCGTGCGGGGCGAGCTGCTGCTCGACGGCACGACGCAGCACCATCGCCGCGGTGCCCGCGAACCACATACGGGCGGTGGCCGTACGCAGCTGATCCAGCCACCGCAGCCGGGGGAGGAGATGGTCGACGGCGCGCTCGGTGTTGCCGAGCCCGAGCAGCACCCGCAAACAGGTGGCGACGGTCTCCGCGGCCATCGGGTCGTCCTGGGCCAGGAGCCAGGCCCTCCGAAACGACGCCACGGCGCCGTCGACGTCGCCGAGCGCCAGCCGCAGCTCGGCCTCGACGCCCAGACTCGAGTGCGGCTCGTCGTCGCACACGAGGCGGCCGCTGGTCACCGGCTCGAGCAGCTCCAGCGCACGCCGAGGGTCGTTGTCGAGTACGAGACGGGCCTGACCGCGCAGCTCGCACGCCTCGCAGTCGGACTGGGCGTCATGCGGTTCGCTCGTCCACGCCGACAGCTCGCGCGCGACACCGGCGCTGTCATCCACCCAGCGGGCCAGCCAAGCCCGAGCGGCGTGCACCGGTCGGAGGTGGTAGCTGTCGGCACGCAGCGCTGTCTCGAGGTCGTCGATCGCGGCGACGAGCGCCGGGAGCGGCAGCTCGGGCAGGTCGACGGCGAGGTCGACGGCCCACTTGAGGCGCCACAGCACCGCGTCCCGGTCCTCCTGGGAGAGGCCCTGCCCCGAGGTGAGCGCGTCGCGTAGCCAGGCGACGTGGCCGAGGCCGGCCGGGTCGTCAGGCAGGTGGTCGAGCGCCTCGGTGAGGTCGAGCCGGGCGACGAACTCCTCCGCGAAGGAGCCGTGACGCCGGGCCAGCTGCAGGCACGACTCGTGCGCACGCAACCGGTCGGGCCCGGCCGGGGCCTCCTCCGCGGCGCTCGACGCCCGCGCGAACTCGTCGGAGACCAGGTCCCACTGCGTCATCCGCGGTGTCCGTCGACGATCTCGGTGCCGGGCTCGCGGTGACGCGGCGCCGGGTCGACCCTCCTCGATGGGGCGACGTGGACCGTCGACGTGGCCTCCGTCATGCGGGCATCCAACCAGACCGGCGGATGACGCGTCGCAGGGCTCGGGCGGCCCGGCGACCTCGTCGCTCACGACCGCGAACGGGCAGAGGTCGGACGAGATAGGTGTGGCGGCTGCAGATGAGCGGTCGGGGGCGGTGCGGCAGTGGCGCGCCGGGCACTCGGAGCCGGGCATTCGGAGCTGGGCCATTCGGAGCCGGGCACCCGGTGCCAGGCGGGTCGCCGCCGTACGCCAGGCGTCATCCGGGCTCGGGGCCGACTGCGACGGGGCGCGACGGCTCGGCCACCCACTCGCTCCACGAGCCCACGTACGGCAGCGCGTCGATACCCGTGGTGTGCAGCGCGAGGGCCAGCTGCGCGGCCGTGACGCCCGACCCGCAGGAGGTGCCGACCGGGGTGTCTCGGTGTACGCCGGCGGCCGCGGCGCGGGCTCGCACGGCATCCGGCGAGAGGAACGTGCCGTCCGGCGTCAGCAGCTCGGTCGCCGGCAGGTTGACCGCACCCGGGATGTGCCCGGCCACCGCGTCGATCGGTTCGACCTCGCCGCGGTAGCGCTCGGGTGCGCGTGCGTCGAGCAGCACCCCCTGACGGGCCATCTCGGTGGCGGTGTCGACGTCGAGTACGGGGACCGAACCGGGGCGCACCCGGATGCCGCCCCCCGGCGGGGTCGGCACCTCGGTCGTGGTCGGGTTCCCGGCGCGGGTCCACGCGGCCAGACCGCCGTCGAGGACCCGCACCTGGGGGTGCCCGGCCCAGCGCAGCACCCACCATGCCCGGGCCGCGGCGAGCGAGGTGCGCTGGTCGTAGACGACCACCTCGGTGTCGTCGTCGAGCCCGCACGCCCGCAGGGCTGCCTCGAGGACGCCGACGTCTGGGAGCGGATGACGACCGTGCGGCCCGGGCGGGCCGGCGAGCGCGATGTCGAGCTCGAGGTGGGTGGCGCCGGGGAGGTGGGCCGCGGCGTACAGCTCGCGGCTCGGGCGGCCGAGCAGCTCGTACTGGACATCGACGACCATGGCCTCGTCGCGGGCGAGGAGGCCGGCAAGGTGGTCGGCGGTCACGAGGGCTGACACGGACGTCATCCAACCAGGCGGATGACGGTGTCGGCCGAGGAGG
>JBOFLR010000305.1:0-7457 GCA_051657965.1 Dermatophilaceae bacterium | reverse complement strand
GGCGAGGGCCCCGGCCTCGCCGTAGTTCGACGTCACGATCGCGACCCCCGCGGCGCGGCCGCCTGCACGCCGGTACACCTCGGCCACCTGGCGCGAGTACTCCGCGTGCCCCGCCGTCTCGCCCACCTGCGGGTTCAGGTCCGGTATCGGTGTGGACGCCACCGACCGGAGCGGCACCACAGGCAGTGCGATCACGACGCAGACCGTGGCGTTCACCGCCACGACGGCGGTGGCGGCGACCTGCCTGCGTCCCGACGTGGCGACGCCCGGCGCCAGCGCGACGCACCCGGCCGCGAGGCAGACCGAGAGGAGGTGGACCGGGTAGTGCGGCTGGGTACCCGAGACCCAGGTGAACGCGACGAGCACCACCGCGGCGACGCCGAGGAAGCCGAACCGCCCACGCTGCGGTGACACGACCAGCCACCACAGCCCCCGGAGCCACACGACGGCGAGCGGGATGCCGAACATGACGAGGAGGACGAGCGGGAGCTGCGCGCGGACGTCATCCGCGTTGTCCTCCGAGAGCGCGGCGCCCATCGCGAGCTGTGGCCAGCCGTTCGACGCCTGGTAGACGACGTTGGGTGTCGCGACGGCGAGCGCCGTCACCGCTCCGGCCCACGGCCAGCGGGTGCGGAGCGCCGAGCGCGGGCCGAGCACGAGGAGCCCGATGACGAGCGCGCCGGCGACCGCGACGACGAGCAACCGGTTGAAGGTCGCCACCCCGATCGCGGTGCCGGCCCACACCCAGCACCATCGATTCCCGGATGCCGCACGCACCATGAACAGGATGACGAGGAGCAGGAATGCCAGGTCCAGGGTCGAGGTCAGCAGCAGGTGTCCGAGGATGAGCGGGAACAACGCGAACGCGTAGCACCACGCGGCACCGGCCTGCGCGGCCGTGCCGCCGCCGAGCTCCCGAGTGACGAGCGCCAGCAGGACGACCGAGATCGCGCAGGCGAGAGTGGCCGGCACCCGTACCGCCCACAGCTCGTCGGCCACCGCGCTCAGGGTTCGGGCCAGGAACGGCGCGAGCGGCGGCTGGTCGACGTAGCCCCACGCCGGGCGCAGCATCCGGAAGTACAGCTCGTCGCGGCTCCACCCGTAGCCTCCGCTCGTGACCGTCAGCACGACCGCGTTCGCCACGGCGGCGGGCACGACGAGCCGCCACGCGAACGGCTGGGATCCTCGCATCGTCCTGTCGTACCCGTCCCAGCCGCTGCGAACGCCGGCACGCCCCGATGCGCCGACCGGGCAGGATGGACAGATGACCGACGTCGTGTTCGAGCGGGACGGGGCGCTCGTCACGGTGGTCGTCGACGGGCACCCGCAGTCGGCGGTCGATCTCGGCGACCCGAGCCGTCTCGACTTCGAGTACGTGCAGCACCTCGCGATGTGCATCGACACCCTCGCGCCGCCGGGCGTCATCCGGGTCACCCAGGTGGGTGGCGCCGGGCTGACGCTGGCCCGGTGGGTCGCCCATACCCGGCCGAGGTCACCGCAGGTGGTGCTCGAACCGGATGCCGTGCTCACCGGCCTCGTGCGCGCCGAGCTGCCGCTGCCTCGCGGGCACCGCATCCGGGTACGAGCGGTTTCCGGCGAGGTGGGCGTCCACGACCTGCGTGACGGTTCGGCCGATGTCGTGGTCGTCGACGCCTACGCCGACGGCCGGGTGCCCGCCGAGCTGACCACGGTGGAGTGGCTCGGGCAGCTCCGCCGAGTGCTGGTGCCGGGCGGCCTGGCGCTCGCCAACCTCGCCGACGAGCCGGGTCTGCGGTATCTGGCGCGGGTCGCCGCCGGTGCGCGTGAGGCGCTGGGGAACGTCGCGGTCGTGGGTCTGCACGAGGTGCTCAAGAACAAGCGGTTCGGCAACGCGGTGCTCGTGGCGTCGACCGGCCCGCTCGACCTGTACGGGCTGCGCCGGGCGGCGGCCTCGGCGGTGCTGCCGACCGGCGTGCTGTCCTGGCGGGACCTGGCTCGCCGCCACCCTGGTGCACGCCCGTTCAGCGTCGCGGATGACGATCTCTCGCCCTCGCCCGAACCTCCGGCGCGCGACACCTGGCGCCGCCGCTGAGCGTCGGTCCGCCCGACTCGGGCCGGTGTGCGCGAACCCGGGTCGGTGTGTGCGAACCGGGCCGGTGTGCGCGAATCGGGTCGATCTGCGCGAACCGGGTCGATCTCGCCGGATGGCGGTGCTGTGGCGCCGCCATCCGGTCAGTTCACCGCCACTCCAGCAGGTCGACCCGACCGCTGCACCGGCTCCGCGACCCGACCGCACAACCGGCTCCGCGACCCGACCCGACCGCACAACCGGCTCCGCGACCCGACCGCACAACCGGCTCCGCGACCCGACCCGACCGCACAACCGGCTCCGCGACCCGACCCGAACCGTGCACCTCCTCCGTGCGATGCTCCGACCGAGGACGTCGCCCCGACGGGAATGGTGCACCGACCCGCCCGGTTGCCGACTGGCGCACACCTCCTGGACTCGACGAGAGGAACCTTCGTGACACGAACCTTCACCCTCGGTGGCGACACCGTGGTCAACCGGCTCGGCTACGGCGCGATGCGGATCACCGGCCCCGGAATCTGGGGGCCGCCGCAGGATCGTGACGAGGCGATCCAGGTGCTCCGGCGGGTCCGCGAGCTGGGCGTCACGTTCATCGACACCGCCGACTCCTACGGGCCGTACATCAGCGAGGACCTCATCCGCGAGGCGCTGCACGACGGATCCGGCTACGGAGACGTCGTGGTCGCGACCAAGGGCGGGCTGACCCGGCACGGTCCGGACGCCTGGCCGCCGGTCGGCCGTCCGGAGTACCTGCGCCAGTGCCTCATGATGTCGCTGCGCCGGCTCGGCCTCGAGCAGGTCCCGCTCTGGCAGCTTCATCGGATCGACGCGAAGGTGCCACGCGAGGAGCAGTTCGGCGTGATGAAGCAGTTCGTCGACGAGGGCCTGGCCAAGCACGTCGGCCTGTCCGAGGTCACCGTCGAGGAGATCGAGGCAGCACAGGCGGCCGGGCTCGTCGTGGCGAGCGTGCAGAACCTCTACAACCTGGCCGACCGGCAGTCCGAGGCGGTGCTCGACTACTGCACCGAGCACGACATCGCCTTCATCCCGTGGTACCCCGTCGCGGCGGGCGACCTGGCTCGTCCCGGTGGTCCGCTCGAGGAGGTGCTGTCCCATCACCCGGGCGCGACCTCGGCCCAGCTGGCGCTGGCCTGGCTGCTTCGCCGTTCTCCGGTCGTGCTGCCCATCCCCGGCACGTCCTCGGTCGCCCACCTCGAGGAGAACCTCGCCGCAGCCGACCTCGCCTTGAGCGACGAGGACTACGCCCGGCTCACCGCCGCCGTCTAGGACTCCGCCGCGACGCTGATCACCAGTGCAGCACAGTCGGCACCATGGTGATGACGACAGCTCCGGTCGCGCTCGGTGGCAGCATTCGCGCCGCCGAGCGCGACCGGCGAACCAGGTCCTTACCAGACGGCGACCTGGGTGTGAGCCGCGATCATCTCGTCCTTGGTGACCAGGCGGCTGCTCGCGGCCAGGCAGTCGGCGACGATCAGCCGGTCGAAGGGGTCCCGGGTCCAGGTCAGACCGGCTGCGGCGCTCACGACAGCATCGAACGACTGTGCCGAGACGGTCAGCGGGAGTCGCTTCGCGAGATCGCCGACGACCTCTGCTCCGCCGACCGTGAGCCGGCCGATCTCGTGAAGATAGGTCAGCTCAAGCTGCACCATCGGCGACACCACCAGGTCGTGGTCCGCCACGACCTCAGTTGCTGCACGGCTCAGGCGTTCGACCTCACCGGTGTAGAGCCACACGACGACATGGGTATCGAGGCGCGCTATCCCCGCCATTCGCCGGACCAGTCGAGGTGCACGAAGTCCTCGCTGTCGCCGACGACGGCCTCGGGCCGCCGGACCAGCCGCCCCAGCCGGTCCGGCGGTTCGTCGGGCACGATGCGCAACCGGCGCCCGTGACGTTCGATCTCGACGGGCTCGCCAGTGGCCAGCACCTCGTCGAGGATGCGATAGACGTTCTGCCGCAACGCGGATGCGGTGACGATCATGAGACGGACGTTAGCACGTACGGGTTCGCCAAGAATGTACGTACGTCCGGCAGTGACGTGCCCGGTGCACTGTTGCTGCAACGACCGCCGCGCGCTTCGTGGACGGCACACGGTCCCGGTCTCACGCCGTCGTGTCGCTCACCGGGCCACGGACGAAGACCGGCTTGGTGGTCAGCTCCGGCAGGAGGTCGGGCAGCTGTTCCCAGTCGTACACCTCGGTGACGACACGACGCGGCTGTACACGGCCGGCCATGGCCAGGTCGAGGGCAGCGGGGATGCTCGCCCGAGCACTGTCGCGCGCGATGCGAAGGTTCACCCCGGAGAGATATAGCTCGAACAACGGCAGTGGCGCCGAGTCGAAGTGGTTACCGGCGGACTCGCACACGCCCTCCGGGGTCAGCGAGCGCAGTGCAGTGACTAAACCGGCCGTACGGCCGGTGGACTCCACACTGATGTCGAACTCGTGTGCCGGGTCGTAGGCATCGATGACCTCGGCACCGTAAGAGGCGGCGACGGCCCGTCGATCCGCCGATGGGTCCACGTAGAGCACCCGCCCTGCCCCGCTGGCGCGCGCGATGTCGGCAACATAGAGGCCGATGCTGCCGCCGCTGACCACGAGCACATGTGCACCGGGGCGCGATCGCAGGTGTGGAACGACCAGCCGCCACGCCAATGGCCAGTTGTCGCCAGCAGAAGCCATCGCCACCGGATCCAGCCCGGCAGGCAGGGGAACGAGCATGGCGTCAGCCCAAGGCACCTTGACGAGGTCGCTGAACAGCCCGCCCCATTCACCACCGAGCGGCACACCGAACATGGCCATGTGCGGTACCGCACGGCAGTGGACGTAGAGCCCGTCGTGGCAGCGGTCGCACCGTCCGCACGCGATGTGCCACGGCACGACGACGAGGTCGCCCGGCGCGACGTGGGTCACCCCGCTCCCGACGTCGACGACCTGCGCCACACACTCGTGACCGAGGGCGTACGGCGCCGGGACCGGCACCCGGCCGGTGAGGATCGACTTGTCGACGTCGCAGGTCGTAGCGGCGACCGGACGCACCACCGCGTCGAACGGACCTTCGATGGTCGGCTCGGCCACCTCCCGCCACGCGACCTCACGGACTCCTGTGTAGGTCAGTTCCCGCACTGCTCCACCTCATCGTCGGGCAAGTGGTTCTTTTTTAGCACCACTCGCTGAACCGTACCGACCCTGCCGGGAGACGTCAAAGACGGCAGACTGAACCGCGATGACAACCCGCCAGCCCGCTCGGGACGACCGTGATGCGTCGGTCCCTCTGCCCGGTCGTCCGGTCCGTGGGTCCAGAACGGGGCAACCGCTGATGGCCCTGCTTGACCTTCTCGGACGGCGCTGGAGCCTGCGTCTGCTGTGGGAGCTCCGCCACGGCTCCCTCGGCTTCCGAGCACTGCGCGCGGCGTGTGGCGGGATGAGCCAGAGCATGCTCACCGTTCGGCTCAGGGAACTTCGAGCCGCTGGTCTGGTCGATACCGACGAGCACGGCGCCTACCGGCGCACTCCGCTGGGTGACGAACTCGGTGACGAGATGCTGCGGTTGGACCGGTTTGCGGGTCGGTGGGCCACCCAGCTCAGGACCGCGTCCGGCCAACGACAATGCCACGCCGAGACGACCGAGCGCGCAGTGGACGAGTCCTGACCACCCGTGTGCGCCGTCAGCAGAGGGTCGACGGGTCGGCGTTCCCACCACAGACGACGACGCAGACCCGCTCTCCGTCATCCGGCACGACCGCGCCGGAGAGGATGGCGGCGAGCGCGGTGGCGCCACCTGGCTCGGCCGCGACCCGCACCTCGCGCCACAGCCACTGCCGGGCGGCCTCGATCATGTCGTCGCCGACGAGGACCGACCGCATGTCGGTGCGGCGTGCCACGTCGAAGGCGATCGACCCCACCGTGCTCGCGCCGAGCGAGTCGCTGGCCACGCCCGACGGAGTCACCACCACCGGAGCGCCCTGCACCAGAGCGGCATTCAACGCGTCGCACGTCTCCGGCTCCACCGCGACGACGGACGTCGCCGACCCACCGAACCAGGTGGCGATGCCGGCGACGAGCCCTCCGCCGCCGACCGCGACGAGCACGGCGTCGGGCCGCACTTGGTCGTCGATCTCCAGACCGACCGTGCCCTGCCCGGTCACCGTCTCGGCGGTGTCGTAGGCGTGCAGGCCCAGGGCGCCGGGTATCTCGGCATCGTCCGCGCTGGCCGCGAGCGCCTCGGCGTAGCTGGCGCCGGCGCGCACCACCTCGGCGCCGAGGGCCCGGATGCCGTCGACCTTCACCGCCGGTGTCTGCTCGGGCACGAACACCCGAACAGGGATGCCGAGCTCGCGGCCCACATGCGCCACGGCCAGCCCGTGGTTGCCGCCGGATGCCGTGACCAGGAGCGACGGGGGCTCGGCCGCGGCCAGCACCGACGTGAACGCGCCCCGGGGCTTGAAGGACCCGGTGTGCTGGAACAGCTCGAGCTTGAGCGTGACGCGCTGCCCGCCGGGGAGGTCGACCTCGAGGACCGGGGTGCGACGAAGCCGCCCGGCGAGCAGTCCCATCGCCCGGGTGATGTCGTCGCGGGTCACCGTGGGCACCTCGCCGACGCGGTTCGCCATCAGCCCACCCAGACGCGAGCGTTGCGGAACATCCGCAGCCACGGGCTGTCCTGCTCGACCGGCGCCGAGGTCCACGACAGCTGCACGTTGCGGGAGACCCGTTCGGGATGCGGCATCATCGCGGTGAACCGGCCGTCAGGGGTAGTGACTGCGGTGAGGCCGTCGGGAGATCCGTTGGGGTTGAACGGATAGCGCACCGCCGGCCCGCCATGGTGGTCGACGAACCGCAGCGCCCGTGCCACCCGGCCGGCATCGCCGCGGGACGAGAAGTCGGCGAACCCCTCGCCGTGCGCCACCGCGATCGGCATCCGGCTGCCGGCCATGCCGGCGGTGAGCACCGACGGCGAGTCGAGCACCTCGACCATGGTCAGCCTCGCCTCGTACTGCTCCGACCGGTTGCGGGTGAACCGTGGCCACGCCTGCGCGCCCGGGATGAGATCGGCGAGCGCGGCGAACATCTGGCAGCCGTTGCAGATACCGAGTCCGAAGGTGTCGTCCCGCGAGAAGAACGCGGAGAACATCTCTGTCAGAGCCGGGTTGAACAGCACCGACCGCGCCCAGCCCTCACCGGCGCCGAGCGTGTCACCGTAGGAGAACCCACCTGCGGCGACCAGGCCTACCACGTCGGCGAGGTCGAACCGGCCGGCGTGCAGGTCGGTCATGTGCACGTCATAGGCGTCGAACCCGGCACGATCGAGCATGAACGCGGTCTCGACGTGGCTGTTCACGCCCTGCTCCCGGAGCACCGCGACCCTC
>JBOFLR010000304.1:0-3021 GCA_051657965.1 Dermatophilaceae bacterium | reverse complement strand
CGACATTGCTCAGCGGCAGCCGTCCGGAGATCGGCGGCCGATCCACGATCGGCTTCGCCGACTACGTCGACGAGATCCTCAGGTCGGGCTTTCCGGGGCTGCGAGACCTGCCCGAGCGGGCCCGTGTGATGCAGCTCGACAGCTATGCGTCGCGCATCGTCGAGCGGGAGCTTCCCGAGAACGGCGTCGTCGTGCGCCGCCCCGGGGCACTGCGTGCCTGGCTGGCGGCCTACGCGGCAGCCACGGCGACCGATGCGTGTTACTCCAGGATTGTGGATGCCGCAACTGCAGGAGTGGTCGACAAGCCCTCCCGCGCCACCGTCGACGGCTACCGCAAGCACCTGACCCGGATCTTCATCCTCGACCCGGTCCCCGCGTGGGTGCCGATGTTCAACCCGCTCAAACGGCTGACCCTGTCGCCCAAGCATCACCTTCTCGACCCCGCTATCGCGGCGCGCCTGGTCGGTGTCGGAAAGGCCGGGCTGCTCCAGGGGTCCGGCGCGCGCGTGGCGACGACGACCGGGACGTGGTTGGGCGCCTTGTTCGAGTCCCTCGTCACCCAGAGCGTCAGGGTCTACTCCACCGCAGCCTCCGCGCAGGTCGGCCATCTCCGCACGAAGGAGACCGACCACGAGATCGACCTCATCGTCGAAGGCGAGGACCGGCGAGTGGTCGCGATCGAGGTGAAGCTGAGCGACACGGTCGGCGACCGGGACGTGCGACATCTCAACTGGCTGCACCGACAGATCGGCGACAACCTCGCCGACCGCGTGCTCATCACCACCGGCGAGGACGCCTACCGGCGCAGCGACGGCGTCGCCGTCATCCCTCTCGCGCTCCTCGGACCGTAGGTGCCGCTCTCCTCAACAGCGAGGCGCTGGCGACGCCGTGGGACAGCACACCTAGCCTGAGCACCATGCCGCACCACGACCTCGTCATCATCGGCAGCGGATCGGGCAACGGCCTGCTCACGCCCGAGCTCGACGGGCTCGACGTCGCCATCGTCGAGAAGGGCACCTTCGGGGGCACCTGCCTCAACGTGGGCTGCATCCCGACCAAGATGTTCGTGCTCCCCGCCGACCGGGTGCTGGAGACCGCGGATGCCGCCCGCCTCGGCGTGCGCTTCGGCGCGCCCGAGGTGGACTGGCCCGGCATCCGCGACCGCATCTTCGGCCGTATCGACCCCATCAGCCGCGGCGGCGAGACGTACCGCGACGAGCAGGAGCACGTCACCCTCTACCGCACGCATGCACGCTTCACCGGGGACCGGCGGCTCGCGCTCGACACCGGCGAGGAGGTCACCGCCGAGCGGATCGTCGTCGCGGCGGGCGCGCGCCCGGACCTCCTCGAGGTCGACGGCCTCCGGCACGCCGACCCGGCGAACGGCATCCACACCTCCGACACGGTGATGCGCCTCGACGTCCTGCCGTCGCGGATGGCGATGGTCGGCGGCGGCTACGTGGCGTGCGAGCTGGCCCACGTCTTCTCCGCGCTCGGTGTCGAGGTCACCCAGATCCAGCGCTCGGCCACGCTGCTCAGCCACCTCGAGGAGGAGCTCGCCCAGCGCTACACGTACGAGGCACGGCACCGGTACGACGTGCGCCTGTCGAGCCACGTGTCAGCGGCCGAGCGGGTGGGCGAGACCTGGCGGTTGGCCGTCGACGGGCCGGGCGGGCCTAGCCACGTCGAGGCCGAGGTGGTGCTCGTCGCCATCGGACGGAGCCCGAACACCGACCTGCTCGACGCGGCGGCTGGGGGCCTGCACACCCACGACGACGGCCGCCTCGTCGTCGACGCGCAGCTGCGCACCACGGCGCCCGGCGTGTGGGCTCTCGGCGACGTGTGCGCCGAGCTGCAGCTCAAGCACGTGGCCAACCACCACGCGCGGATCGTGGCGCACAATCTCGCCGTCGACCTCGGCCGCATGTCCGGCTCACCCGCCGTGCTCGACGACCGGCCGGTGCCCTACGCCGTCTTCGGGCATCCGCAGATCGCCTCGTTCGGGCCCACGATCGCCCAGCTCGCCGCTGCCGGCACGCCGTACGTGACGGCCACGCAGCGCTTCGGCGACGTCGCCTACGGCTGGGCCCTGGAGGATCGCGGGAGTCTGCTCACCGTGCACGCCTCGCCGGACGGGAGAGTGCTCGCCGCGCACGTGGCCGGGCCGCACGCGTCGACGCTCATCCAGCCGCTGCTCCAGGCCGCCACCTTCGGGCAGCACGCGCACGAGGTCGCCCGCGGCCAGTACTGGATCCACCCGGCGCTCGCCGAGGTCGTCGAGAACGCCCTGCTCGGCCTCGAGCTGAAACCGCCCCACCTTCCCGGATGACGCCGCGCCCTGGCCTTCCCGGATGACGCCGCGGGCTCCCTAAACCCGCCCTCCCGTCCCCGGGCCCACCCGCAGTTGCCGACGGACCGATCAGAGATCACCGCGTTCGCGGATGACTTCGGTCGATTCAGCCCATGGCGACGTGTGACAACGCTGACACCGTCAGCTGGACGAGCTGACCCCGTGCTGGACACCTCGGCAAGCACCTCTAGCGCCGCCCAGTCATCTGTACAGAATAAAGCCTAATATGTACACTAGCGCCATGTCGTCGATCAACGTCACGGATGCGCGGGCGCGGTTCTCTGAGATCCTCAAGAGATCGCACACGGAGGCCGTCATCGTGGAGCGCCGGGGCCTGCCGGAGGCGGTCCTGATCAGCCCCGAGGAGTACGAGCGCCTGCTGGAGATCGCCGAGGAGGCCGACGACGTACGCGCCTTCGATGCGGCGATGGAGGAGGGTAGCGAGAACATCCCGTGGGCGCGGGCCAAGGCCGACCTGGGCTGGGAGTGAGTCGCTACCGCATCGAGCTGCGGCCGGCAGCAGTCAGGGCGCTGCGCAAGGTCGACCGGACCCAGCAGAAGCGCATCCAGGGCGTCATCTCGTTGCTCGGCGAGGATCCGCGCCCGCCGGCCTCACGCCCACTCCGAGGGCGTGACGGCTTCAGGGTGCGCGTCGGCGACTACCGCGTCAT
>JBOFLR010000303.1:0-1930 GCA_051657965.1 Dermatophilaceae bacterium | reverse complement strand
GGCGTCGAGCAGGCCGAAGGCGATGGCCAGCGCGTAGACGGTCTGGCAGTCGCTGCGGATGCGACCGTCGGCGACGTAGTGGTCGCCGAACGCCTGCCTCGTGCGCCGGTGTGCCGCGCTCATCTCCCGGGCCTCGGAGGCGCGGCCGAGCGCCGTCGCCAGCTCCGCGGTCAGTGCGAAGGTCCGCGCGGCACACGCCGTGGCCACCACCGCCGGGTCGGCGGCGGCGCGCAGCGGGTCGCCCGGGGGCGCCGTCGGGTCGAGCCAGTCCCCCAGCTGGAACCCGTTGTCCCACAGGTGTGTCGGCGACAGCAGGTCGACGACCCGGCGGGCATGCTCGAGAGCCGCACCGAACTGCCGAGCCAGCGCGTCACGGTCACCGGACGCCCACCACAGCGCCCACGGCACCCACACCGCGGCATCCGACCACACCGCGGTGGTGGCGACCGGCAGGAAGCCCTCGGGCGCGGGCGCCAGCTTGAGGACGTCGGGCACCACGTAGGGGACGCGACCGCCGGCTGCGGCCTGTTCGACCGCGAGGTCGGCCAGCCAGTCGCCGAGGAAGCCGTTGACATCGAAGAGGTACGCGGCCGTGGGGGCGAAGACGGCGATGTCACCGGTCCAGCCGAGGCGCTCGTCGCGTTGCGGGCAATCCGTGGGCAGGTCGACCACGTTGCCGCGGAAGCTCCAGACGACGTTCTCGTGCAACCGGTTCAGCATCGGGTCGCTGCACTCGAACGAGCCGATGCGCTCGAGGTCGGTGTGCACCACGACCGCCTCGACCTGCGGGCGCACCCTCGCCGGCACCCCGGCGATCTCGCAGTACCGGAAGCCGTGCACCGTGAAGGTCGGCTCCAGGTCGTCGACGCGGCCCGAGAGCACGTACCGGTCCGTGGCGGCGGCGCTGCGCAACGGCCGGGTCGCCAGGGTGCCGTCGCGATCGAGCACCTCGGCGTGTCGCACCGTGACCTCGGTGCCGGGCTCCCCGCCGACCCGGAGCCGCACCCACCCGGAGACGTTCTGCCCGAAGTCGACCAGGGTCCGGCCGGCGTCGTCCGTCCAGACCCGTTCGGGCTGGAGCGTCTCGTGGCGGCGCACCGGAGGCGCGAGATAGGGGACGAGCGTGTCCAGGTCGCGGTCGACGACGTGGACCCCACACCAGCCGGCGTCCGCCGACACGTCCGCTCCCGGCTCGAGCCAGGAGCCGTCGCGGCGTCGGGCGTCGAGCGTCTGCCCGTCGTAGAGGTCGTCGGCGAGCACCTCCGAGGGCCCGGCCCGCCAGCTGTCGTCGGTGCCGACGACCTGTTCGCACCCGTCCTCGTAGGTGAGGTGCAGCTGGGCCAGCCCGGCTCGCTCGGACCCGTACAGGGCCCGCCCGCCGTGGAAGCCGAGCCGGCCGCAATACCACCCGTTCCCGAGGAGCAGGCCCAGGACCAGCGGGCGTCCGGGGTCGAGCGCGTGCCGTGCCGACACCAGCCCGGTGACGTCGACGGTGCGGTACCGCAACCGCCACTCGTAGGACGTCCACCCCGGGGTCAGCACCGCGTCGTCGACCGGCTCACCGCCGAGCCACGCCTCGACCACACCGTGCGCCGTGTAGTGGAGCACGGCGCGCACCACGGCACCGTGGCCTGCCCGGAGGGGCACCTCGCCGCGTAGCCGTGGTGCGCTGTCGAGCGGGGCGTCCGGCGCCACGAGCCGGGCGACCCAGGCCGGCGGCGTCATCCCTTGACCGCGCCTGCCGTCATCCCGTCGACGAGCTTGCGATTGAAGAAGATGAATGCGAGCAGCGGCGGGATGGTGATGAGCAGGATGTTGGTGAACAGCAGGTTGTACTGAGTGCTGAACTGGCTGATGTAGTTGAACAGCGTGAGCTGCACGGTGACGTTCTCGTCGCCCGGCGTGAAGTACAGCGGGTTGACGAAGTCGT
>JBOFLR010000302.1:0-2215 GCA_051657965.1 Dermatophilaceae bacterium | reverse complement strand
ACGCAGTACCCCGACCTGTTCCACGCCGAGGTGGGTGGCCGGAACGCGGCCGAGGCGGTCGGCGACCAGGAGTGGCTGGAGTCGACCTTCATCCCGACCGTCGCCAAGCGCGGCGCGGCGATCATCGAGGCACGCGGCGCGTCGTCGGCGGCCTCGGCCGCGTCGGCGACGATCGACCACGCGCGTACCTGGGCCACGGGTACGCCCGAGGGCGACTGGGTGTCGATGGCGGTGCGCTCCGACGGGTCCTACGGCGTCGAGGAGGGCCTCGTCTCGTCCTTTCCCGTGACGGTGCGCGACGGTGCCTGGTCGATCGTCGAAGACCTGGAGATCGACGACTTCTCCCGGGCGCGGATCGACGCGTCGGTCCGCGAGCTCGCCGAGGAGCGCGACGCGGTGCGGGCCCTCGGTCTCATCTGACGACCCGGGCCGGGCGCCCTCCGCCTTATGGGCTGATCGAGAAGTAGAGGAACGCGGCGAACAGGGCGAGGTGCAGGCTCGCCTGGAGGCGGGTCGCACGCCCGGGGACGACCGTGAGGACACCGACCACCACGCTGAGCACCAGGAGCACGACCTGGGTCGCCCCGAGGCCGAGGTGCAGCTCGGTGGGGAGCCAGATCGAGGCCACCGCGATCGCCGGGATGGTGAGCGCGATGCTCGCCATCGCCGAACCGAGCGCGAGGTTCAGGCCGGTCTGGGTCCGGCCGAGCGCGGCGGCGTTGCGAGCAGCGATCGTCTCCGGCGCGAGGATGAGCAGGGCGATGACGACGCCGACGAAGGATTGCGGCAGCCCCGCCCCCTCCACCACCGCCTCGATCCCAGGCGACGCGGTCTTGGCCAGCCCGACCACCCCGACCAGGGCCAGCACCAGCAGCCCGAAGGACACCCAGGCGACCCGGGCGGAGGGCGGCGCCGCGTGGTCCTCCTCGCGCAGCAGCATGCCGTCGTCGTTGACCGGGAGGAAGAAGTCCCGGTGCCGCACCGCCTGGGTGACGATGAACACCGCGTACGTAGCCAGCGACGCCACCGCGGCGAACGCGAGCTGCCCGGGGGTGAACTGCGGACCCGACGCACCCGTCGTCGTCGTGGGGAGCACGAGGCAGAGGGTGGCGACGGTGGCAACGCTCGCCAGCGCCCCACCGGTGCCCTCGGCGTTGAACCGGGCCAGGCCGTCACCACGCGTGCCGACGAGGAGGGTCAGCCCGACGATGCCGCCCAGCGTGATCATCACCGCGGCGAAGACGGTGTCGCGGGCGAGCGTCTCGACGCCGTCGCCACCGCCGAGCATGATCGACACGATCAGTCCGACCTCGATGACGGTAACGGCGACCGCGAGGATGATCGACCCGTACGGTTCACCGACCCGGTGCGCGACGACCTCAGCATGATGGACCGCGGCGACGACGGCCGCCGCCAGCACGGCCGCGACGACGACCAGGACGGCGGCCGGGAGGTCGCGGCCCCAGGTGGGCAGCAACAAGACCAGCGCCGCGGCCGGCACGACCCGCCACGCCCACGTCGCCACGACGCTCTCCGTGGCGTGCCCGTCCGCGCCGGCCACGGTCAGCCCGGCGACCCGGCCGGGGCAACCCCTGCCGCGGCGACCCCTGCCTCGCGGGCCCCTGCCTCGGCGGCCGCCACGACGTTCGTCAGCAGCATCGCCCGCGTCATCGGACCGACGCCGCCGGGGTTGGGGCTGACGAAACCCGCGACCTCCCACACCTCGGGTGCGACGTCGCCCGCGACGACGGCCTTGCCGGTGGCGCCGTCGACGACCCGCGACACCCCGACGTCGAGCACCGCGGCCCCGGGCCGGACCATGTCGGCGGTGACGATGCCGGGTACGCCCGCGGCCGCGACGACGATGTCGGCCCGGCGGACCTCGGCCGCAAGGTCGCGGGTGCCGGTGTGGCACAGCGTGACCGTCGCGTTCTCGGACCGCCGCGTGAGGATGAGGCCGAGCGGCCGGCCGACGGTGATCCCCCGGCCCACGACCACCACCCGGGCTCCCGCGATCGGCACGTCGTAGCGGCGCAGCAGCTCGACGCAGCCGACGGGCGTGCACGGCAGGGGCGAGGGCTCACCGAGCACGAGCCGGCCCAGGTTGGTCGGGTGCAGCCCGTCGACGTCCTTGGCCGGGTCGACCGCCGACAGGATCGTCGTCTCGTCGAGCCCGGTCGGCTGCTGCACGATGAAGCCGGTGCACTCCGGGTCC
>JBOFLR010000301.1:0-2950 GCA_051657965.1 Dermatophilaceae bacterium | reverse complement strand
CTACCACGAGGCCTCGGCGACGCGGATGGCGCTGGGTTACCGCTGCGCGAACTCGCGGATGACGGTCGTGGTCGCCGCGAACCACACGGTGCACACCGAGGACCCGCTCGACGTCGTGGTGCGCGACGAGCCCGACCTGACGAAGGCGGCGTTCCACGTCGACGCCACCGAAGGGCGCACGCTGCGCATCGAGAAGCTCGTCGCCTACCACACCTCGCGGAGCCTGCCGGTGCGCGAGCTCGTCGACCGGGCCGGGCGCACCATCGACCGGGCGCTGCGGTACGACGTCGACCACTACCGCTCGGAGCAGCGGGCCTGGTTCGACCGGTTCTGGGCGGCGAGCGACGTCGTCATCGGCTCCTCCGACGCCGCCACCGACGCGTGGCAACAGGCGGTGCGGTTCAACCTGTTCACCGTGGCGCAGGCGAGTGCGCGCAGCGACCAGATCGGCGTGCCGGCCAAGGGGGTGAGCGGCTCGGGCTACGAGGGGCACTACTTCTGGGACAGCGAGATCTACGTGCTGCCGTTCCTCACGTACACCCAACCCGACGTCGCCCGGAACCTGCTGCAGTTCCGCAGCCTGATGCTGCCCGCGGCGCGCGAGCGGGCCCGTGAGGTGTCCCAACGCGGCGCGCTGTTCCCGTGGCGCACCATCAACGGGGAGGAGGCGTCGGCCTACTACGCGGCCGGCACGGCGCAGGTGCACATCGACGCCGACGTCGCCCACGCGCTGGTCAAGTACGTGGCCGCGACCGACGACGTGGGCTGGCTGGTGCGCGACGGCCTCGCCGTGCTCATCGAGACCGCGCGGCTGTACGCCGACCTGGGGTTCTGGCGGCACAACGCCACGTCGAGCTTCCACATCCACGGCGTCACCGGCCCCGACGAGTACACCACCGTGGTCAACAACAACCTGTTCACCAACGTCATGGCGCGCTTCACCCTCGAGCAGGCCGCCGCGGCGACCGACCGGGTACGCACCGAGCATCCCGAGGAGTTCGCCCGCACCGCAGGCCGGCTCGGGCTGGAGGATGCCGAGATCGTGGAGTGGCGGCGGTGCGCCGAGGGCATGCACATCCCGTTCGACGACGGGCTCGGCATCCACCCGCAGGACGACTTCTTCCTCGACCGCGAGGTGTGGGACCTCAGCCGCACCCCGGCCGAGCTACGCCCGCTGATGCTGCACTACCACCCGCTGGTCATCTACCGCTTCCAGGTGCTCAAGCAGGCGGATGTCGTGTTGGCGCTGTTCCTCCAGGGCGACCGGTTCACCTCGGCGGAGAAGCGCAACGACTTCGAGTACTACGACCCGATCACCACCGGGGACTCCACGCTCTCGGCCGTGGTTCAGGCCATCGTCGCGGCCGAGGTGGGCTATCACGACGCGGCGTTCCAGTACTTCCTGCGTGCCCTCTACGTCGACCTCGCCGACCTGCACGACAACACCGTCGACGGCCTGCACGTGGCTTCCGCCGGCGGGGTGTGGGCGGCGCTGGTCAACGGTTTCGGCGGCATGCGCGACCACGGCGGCGTGCTGCGGCTCGACCCGCGCCTGCCCGACCCGTGGGACTCGCTCTCGTTCCGGCTCACCTGGCGCGGCACTCGCGTGCGCGTCGACGTCGAACCCGCCCGGATGACGCTCACGGCCGAGGAGGGCGCGGCATCCGTGCCGGTGCTCGTCCGTGGCGAACGGTACGAGGTGGCGCCCGGCGCCCCGGTGGTCGTCGACGTCGACGGCCGCGGGGTGCGGCTCGCCGGCGACGTCGACGAGACCCCGCAGACCGGCGGCATCCGCGCCGACGGCAGCACCATCACCGCGGGTGTCCCCGACCCGATGCCCGCCGAGTCGCTCGACTCCCCCGACGCCATGCTCACCGACCCCACCGGCCACCAGTACATCGACTGACCGGCCGCGAGCCCCGCTTGCCACGGATCCCGCGTCGGGGTCGGGGGCGACCTGGCGTCGTTCTGCTCAGTGGGTGCAGCGACCAGATCGGCGGACTCACGTCGAGTTCCGTATCGCCAGTGGCTTGTTTCGTATACGATGAAGTTATGAGTGAGCGTCGACTGCACGGTCAGCCTGTCACCGACGAGCAGATCCAGGCGTGGGCCGACGAGGCCGAGGCCGGTTACGACCTGTCGAAACTCCCGAAGCCGCGTCGCGGTCGCCCACCCGTGGGCGATGGCCCCGGTACCGTCGTCCCGGTGCGACTCGACGCAGCGACCATCGCCGCGTTGACCGCACGGGCCGAGGCCGAAGGCATCGCGACACGCTCGGACGCGATCCGCGCCGCGGTGCGCGAGTGGGCGCGCATTGCCTGACCTGCACCAGTCTGGACGCAAGCACTACCATCGCGACCGACTCGACGACGCCGCCGTGCTCTATGCGGCCGCGCACGTCCTGCACTCGCGCCCGCTCGACGACGAGGACGACCCTCGTCGCTGGCTCATGCTCGGTACCGACCCCGCAGGCCGTCTCCTCGAACTCGTCGTCCTCGTCTACGACGACGACTACGAGTTGGTGATCCACGCCATGAAGGCCCGCTCTCGGTACCTCAACGACATCTGATCGACCCGTTTCGGCGGGCTCGACAGCCGCGCGGCACCACTGGTGTCAGCGGGTCGGCCGCACGTGGCCCAGTGGTCAGAGCGTCTCGACGGCGACGTCGTGCCCGGAGGACCGGCTCAGCTTGGCATCCAACGTCACCAGGGGCGCTTGCAGGACATCAGCAAGGGCCAGATAGGCGGCGTCGTAGGCGGTGACGTTGTCGCGCAGTCGCCAGATCCGGGGAAGCAGCGGTTCGTGGTCGTGGGTGGTGACCCCGAGATCGACCAGGTCCACCAAGGCATCGCTCCCGCGCTCGGGAGTCACCGTTCCCGCAAGGACGTAGCGGCGGATGACCTGGGCTGTCTCGATGCTCAACAGGTGGGGTGCGTGCAGCGTGAGATC
>JBOFLR010000300.1:0-2009 GCA_051657965.1 Dermatophilaceae bacterium | reverse complement strand
CTCTCGCACGAGATCGAGGGTGTCGTCACCGAGACCCATTCCGGCGTAGCCACACACGATGCCCAGGCGCATGGGCCACAGGCTAGTGGCGCCCGGATGCCGCCGCCCGCAGCCGCTCGCTCACACCGGCGGACGGCGTCACGGCATCCGGGTCATCACCCGGGGTCCTCGGAATGGTCGGTGGAGACCCCGAGCCGCCGGAACGTGCGCTCGCCCTCCGCGGTGACGTCCAACCCACGAGAGCCGGGCCGGCGAGCGACCCAGCCACGGTGGACGGCTCGAGCGGCGAGCTCCGCGCCCAGCGAGCCGGCAAGGTGAGGGCGACGTTCGGTCCAGTCGACGCACACCCGCAGGAGGGGCCGACGCCGGGCTCGAAGCGCGTCGATGTCGAGGTCGAACCAGTCGGCGAGCCCGGCGACTCCGGCGGGCGGCACGGTGAGCCGGTCGAGATCCAGCCAGCCACGGACCACGAGACGATCGGTGAGGGCGACGCCGAGCCGGCCGGCGAGATGGTCGTAGCAGGTGCGGGCCGCACGCATGCGCCGCTGCTCTCGGGAGCGGGTCAGCGAGGACGGCTCGGGCGCCGGGACGGGTGGCCCCAGCTGTTCCAGGAGCTCGGCCACGGGGGCACCGGCCAGCCGGAACCACCGCTGCCGACCGCTCTGCTCGACCGCCACCAGTCCCGCGTCGAGCAGCACCGCGAGGTGCTCGCTCGCGGTGGCGGATGCCACACCGGCGGCCCTGGCCAGGTCGCCCGCGGTGTGCGGTCGGCCGTCGAAGAGCGCCCCGAGCATCGCGACCCGGGCCGAGGCGGCGAGCGCCCTGCCCACGGTCTGCAGGTCGGCCACCACGTCGCCATCGTCTCGCGGCGACGTCTCGGCGTCGACCGAGGCGTCGAGCACCTAGCGTCCCGTTCATGGACGTGGACCTCGGCCGGGACAGGGCTGCCACACCCGACGTGCTCGTCGAGCGGGCGACCGACGCCTTCCTGGAGGTGGCCCGCACCTGGCTCGCCTGGGACGGACGGCCGCGACTGTCGGACGACGGCGGGCGCATCTACACACCGCACAAGGCGATTCGTCGCTACGGCGACCACCTGGTCGACCACCTGGCGCAGGTCGAGTGTCTTCTGGCGGCGGAGACGCCGCGCCCGAACCGGTGGCACGAGAGCCGGGTGACCACCGCGGCCGACCGTGCGCCCTTCACCGAGATCGACCTGGACGAGGCGGTCGAGCGACTGACCCGGCTGTCGCACACGTTCGCACTCCGGCTGCGCGCGGCCGGGCCGGAGCAGTGGGACCTACCGCGCGGCGAGGACTGGACGCTACGGGAGATCGCCATGCACGTCGGCACGTCCTGGTACGCCGACCAGGTGGGTCGCCTGAGCTGACGGCGCGCCGGCGATAGGGTCGCGGCCATGCTCACCCGCCGTCTCGGAGGCTCCGGTCTCAGCGTCTCGCGGCTCGCCCTCGGCACGATGGCCTGGGGGACCCGCACCGCGCCCGAGGACGCCCGCGACCTGCTCACCGTGTTCCGCGCGGCCGGGGGCACCCTGGTCGACACCGCGCACGGGTACGCGGGCGGTGCGGCCGAGGAGCTGCTGGGGGACTTCCTCGGCGAGGCCGACCGCGACGAGGTGGTGCTGCTGACCAAGTCGGGGATCAGCCGGGCCTCCGGCGAGCGTGTCGTCGACTGCTCCCGCCGGGCGATGATGCACCAGCTCGACACCTCGCTCCGCCGGCTGCGCACCGATCACGTCGACATCTGGCTCGCCCACACCTGGGACCCCGACACGCCGGTCGAGGAGACCGTGAGCGCGTTGGCGTGGGCGGCGGAGTCCGGCCGCGCGCGGTACGTCGGGGTGTCGAACCACCTCGCCTGGCAGACCGCGCACAGTGCCGCGCTGCTGCGCTCGGCGGGCGTCCCGCTGGTGGCGAGCTCGGTCGAGTACAGCCTGGTCGACCGCACTCCCGAGCGTGAACTGGTCTCCGCCGCAACGGCGTTGGGTG
>JBOFLR010000299.1:0-1979 GCA_051657965.1 Dermatophilaceae bacterium | reverse complement strand
CTCGGCCGGGCGCGACCGAGCAGGCCGTCGACGAGGCAGGAGAGGCCGAACTCCAGCTCGCGGCCGGGGTCGGATGCCGCGCCGTAGACCTCACCGGCAGCGGTGCCGACCCGGTCGGCGAGCGGGGTGTCGACCGCATAGGCCAGCTCGCTCAGCACCGGTCCCACGGTCCGCCACCACTCGGCGTCCGACACCGGGGCGGCGGCCACCTCGCGTCGGCGCGCGGCGGCCGTGGCGGCGAACCCGGTGAGCAAGGTGACCGCCTGGTCGAGCTCGACGTCGGCGAGGCCGAGCGGCTCGACCGCCTGCAGCTGCCACTCGTAGCGGGCGATGGCGTGCGGCCCCAGCCCGGGGCGCACCCCGGCGGCCTCGGCGAGCCACGGATGATGCAGGTGCTCGTCGTAGGTGACCCGCACGACCGCCTCGAGTGCCGCGCGCACGTCATCCGGGTGCGGGTGCAGCATGGTTCGCCCCAGCGTGGCGTCGACCATGAGCGCGAGCAGCTCGTCGCGGCCGGCGACGTAGGTGTAGAGCGACATCGCGCCCGTCCCGAGGCGGGTCGCGAGCGAGCGCATCGACACCGCGGCGATCCCGGCTTCGTCCGCGATCGCGACGGCGGTGTCGACCACGTCGTCGAGGTCGAGCCGTTGCCGCGGGCCGGGGCGGGATGGCGTCGACGTCGCCGGCCGCTCGTGGCGCCACAGGGCGCGCAGGGTGCGCTCGACGGCGGCGGCGTCCACGTCATCCCTCTCGACGGTCGGCGCGGTGCCCACCGCAAAACTCGATACGGCGTACGGGAACATGCTAGCCCGCTGCTCCGTTGCCAACCCCGTACGCCGTACCGAGTAAAGGAGCACCCGTGCACGTCACCGACTTCGCCGTCTCCCTCAACGTCCCCGACCCGCAGGCCTCGGCCCGTTTCCTCCACGAGCACCTCGGCCACACGACGACGATGGAGGCCGACGGGTTCGTCGCCGTGCGGCACCCCTCGGGCGGCCCGGGCATCGCCTTCCTCCGCACCGGGTTGGAGTCGTTCAGACCGGCACACCGCGCGGGCAGCGCCGGCGAGGGCCTGCTGCTCGCCTTCGTCGTCGAGAGCGTGGATGCCGCCCACGCCACCCTGGTCGCGAACGGTGCGCCGGTGGTCACCCCGCCCGAGACCGAGCCGTGGGGCGAGCGCTACAGCCAGTACGAGGACCCGAACGGCATCATCGTCCAGCTCGTCGAGTGGGTGCCCGAGCCACCCCCGGCGTGAGCCACGCCCGACCGCCGTCCGCCGCAGCGTCGCTCGGTGACCCGGCTCGGGAGCAGCCCTACGCTGGGCTATCCCGAGAGGAGATCGGATGACGTTCGGCACGGCGGTCCGCGAGGTGGCCCGCAAGTACTCGCAGTTCGAGGGACGCGCGACGCGGCCGGAGTTCTGGTGGTGGGTGCTGTTCACCGTGCTCGTCGCGGGCGCGCTCGGGCTGTTCTCGGTCGTGCCGCTCGGGGAGGGTGACCTCGGTGCCCTGCTGAGCGGCATCTGGTGGATCGTCGTGCTGCTCCCGAGCCTGGCCGTCGCGGTGCGCCGGCTGCGCGACGCCGGGCACGCCGGGTGGTGGCTCCTCGTGCTGCTCGTCCCGGTGGCCGGACTGGTCGTCGTCGTCATCCTCTGGTGCCAGCCGACCCGCCACGACGGTGCGCCACCGGAGCCGGCGGTGCTCCCGCGGTACTGAGGTTCAAGGGCAGGCGCCCGACCTGGCCCGGCTACGCTGGCCGCACCATGGACGTGCTCCCCGACGTACTGCTCGTCGTCGTCTTCGTCCTGTTCGGCGGGGTGTTCGCCGCGGCCGAGATCGCCCTCGTGTCGCTGCGCGAAGGTCAGGTGGCCCGGCTCGAGCGCCGCGGTCGCCGCGGCCGGCGGGTCGCCGAGCTGGCCCGCGACTCCACGGTGTTCCTCTCCGCGGTGCAGATCGGCGTCACCTTCGCCGGCTTCTTCT
>JBOFLR010000298.1:0-3166 GCA_051657965.1 Dermatophilaceae bacterium | reverse complement strand
CTCGCCGAGGCCGTACTTGAAGCTCACCCGCTTCGCGTCGACCCAGCGCGGCATGAGGAGCACCTCCTCGTGCTCGACGTGCACGCACTCGACCGGGCCGATGCCGCCGGGGAAGTCGAACACCTCGGGCTCGCTGAAGGGTGGCAGCGTGAACCACCCGCCGTCCGCCTCGCCGGCCCGCGCCTTCTCCCATACGACGGGCGGGTTGAGGCACTCCTCGATGATCGTCCACATCGAGAACCCTGGCGCGAACACCTCGGCGCCGTGCTCGTCGCGGACCACGAGGTTTGCGCCGTCGCGGGTGCCGAGCTCGTCGATCTCGGAGAACAGGTGGTCGGCGGCGTAGCGAGCGAACACGTCGGAGAGCCCGGGCTCGACACCGATGCCCACGAGCGCGAGCCGGCCCGCGTCGTCCCACCGCTGCGACTGGGCGAACTGCTCGTCGCCGAGCTTGACCCCGACCCGGGCGTAGGGCTCGGTGGGGTGCGGGCGGGACAGGCTCATCGCCAGGTCGAGGTAGTCGGCGCCGGCGGCGAACGCGCCCTCGAACAGCGGCATGACGAACCGCGGGTCGACGGCGTTGAGCACGTGCGTCGCTCCGACCTCCCGGGCCAGTGACTCGACCGCCGCGACGTCCGAGGCATCGACGTGCGCACTCGAGAAACGCGCGTCCTCCGGATGACGCGCCGTCACCGCGGCGACGGTGCGCTCGGCGCGCGAGACGTCGTAGTCGGCGACCACCCACGCGTCGAAGAACGGGCGCTCGGCCGCGATGCGGGCGGCGGCGTCACCGACCCCGCCCGCTCCGACCATGAGGACTCGCATGGACGACCTTCCCTCTCCGACAGCGGTCAGGCGCGGGCGCGGGCGCGCTCTCGCCGGGTGGCGAGCACCTGCCCGACGACCACCACGGTGAGCGCGAGCAGGAACATCAGCGTGCCGATGACGTTGACCTGCACCGGCGCGCCGCGCTGGGCGGCCCCCCACACGTACATGGGGAACGTGATCGAGCTCGGGCTGGCATTGAAGTTGGTGATGATGTAGTCGTCGAAGCTCAGCGAGAACGCCAGCAGGGCCCCGGCGACGATGCCCGGGAGCGCCAGCGGGAAGGTCACCCGCAGGAAGGTCTGGAGCGGATTCGCGCCGAGGTCGGCGGCGGCTTCCTCCAGCCGCGGGTCGAGGGTGGCGACCCGGGCCTTGACCGCGACCACGACGAACGAGACGCAGAACATGATGTGCGCGATGGTGATCGCCAGCCCACCGCTCGGCACGCCGAGCATGAGGAACAGGGTCAGCAGGCTCGAGCCCATGACCACCTCCGGGGTGGCCATCGGCATGAAGATCAGCAGGTTGGTGCCCGACCGCCCGCGGAAGCGGTACCGGCCGAGCGCGAAGGCGATCATCGTGCCGAGCGCGGTGGCCACCAGCGACGCGACCACCCCGATGCGCAGCGACAGGCCCAGCGACTCGCAGATGCCCGGGGCTCCGCACGGATTGGTCCACGCCTCGGTCGAGAACTCGGTCCAGGTGTAGTTGAACCGCCCGACCGGGTCGTTGAACGAGAACACCGCGACCACGAGGTTGGGGATGAGCATGTAGACGAGCACGCCCACCGACGCGATGAGCAGCAGGTTGCGGCGCAGCCAGGCCATGTCAGACCAGCTCCTCGGTGCCCGAGCGGCGCACGTAGGCCGTGACGAGCACGAGGATCATCACGAGCAGGATGAAGGAGAGCGCCGCGGCGAGCGAGTAGTCGAGCACCTGGAGGAACTGCCGGTCGACGACCTGGCCGATCATCACCGTCTGGGTGTTGCCGAGCAGCCGGGAGTTGATGAAGTCGCCCGCGGCCGGGATGAAGGTCAGCAGCGTGCCGGCGACGACGCCGGGGAGGGAGATCGGCCAGGTCACGCGCCGGAACGCCTGCCACGGCGACGCGTACAGGTCACCGGCCGCCTCGACCAGCCGGGGGTCGAGGCGCTCGAGCGAGGTGTACAGCGGCAGGATCATGAACGGCAGGAAGTTGTAGGTGAGACCGGCGATCACCGCGAACTTCGACGAGAGCAGCGTGTCGTTGGTGGTCAGCGTCAGCACCTGGAGCAGGTCGGTGAGGCCGATGGCCTGGGCGACGTCGGTGACCGGCCCGGTGTCGGAAAGGATGGTGCGCCACGCCAGGGTGCGGATGAGGAAGCTGGTGAAGAACGGTGCGATGACGAGCACGAGCATGACGTTCTTCCACCGCCCGGCCTTCTGCGCCATGTAGTAGGCGAGCGGGTAGGCCAGCACCAGCGCGGCGGCGGTGGCCGCAGCGGCGTAGCCCACCGACCGCAGCAGCTGCGGCCAGTACTTGCCGAGAGCGTCGGCGTAGATGCCGACGTTGCCGGTGAAGGTGTACCCCGCCTCGACCGAGCCCTCCTGCAGCGACTGCGAGCCCAGGGTGAGCATCGGCACCACGAAGAAGACGGCCAGCCAGAGCAGGCCCGGAGCGAGCAGCGCGTACGGCACCCAGTTCGTGCGCCGCGGCGGCGCCGCCGCGGGCGCCCCGCCCACGGCCGGCGCCGTGGTCGTCATCCGGCCACCTCCGCGGCCTCCTTGGCGGCCGCCTCGTCGGGGTCGACGGCGAACGCGTGTGCCGGGTCCCAGGCCAGCCAGACGACGTCGCCGGGGCGGGTGCTCTCGGGCTGCACGTCGAGGTTCTGCTCGTAGACCGCCCAGGTGGCCCCGCTCTCGGTGGTGACGAGGTACTGGGTGGCGACGCCGGTGAACGACACGTCGACCACGGTGGCCTTGAGGTCGTTGCCGGCCCCGCTCGGCTGGGTGTCGTGGATACGCACCTTCTCGGGGCGGATGCCGAAGAAGATCTGCCCGTCGGTGCGGGTGCTGCGCGCGAGCGGCACCCGCACCCGGGTGCCGCCGACCTCGGCCACGAGATCCTCGCCGGCCCGGTCGACCACCGTGCCGAGACCCATGTTCGACTGGCCGACGAAGTTGGCGACGAACGGCGACCGGGGCAGGTCGTAGAGCACCTCCGGCGCGCCCAGCTGCTCGATCCGGCCGTGGTTCATCACCGCCACGGTGTCGGCCATGGTCATGGCCTCCTCCTGGTCGTGCGTGACGTGGATGAAGGTCAGGCCCACCTCGGACTGGATGCGCTTGAGCTCGATCTGCA
>JBOFLR010000297.1:0-2092 GCA_051657965.1 Dermatophilaceae bacterium | reverse complement strand
TCGGGCCGTCCGGGGCGCCCGGCCGGCGTGCCGGCCGTCATCCGGACGACCACCTCGTCGGCCCCGTCGTTGACCGGCGTCCGCGTCGCGCCCGGCGCGATGGTGTTGACCCGGATGCCGGACGGCCCGAACTCCGCCGCCCAGCTGCGGGCGAGCTGAGCCGCAGCCGCTTTCGTCGCCGAGTACAGGCCGACGAAGGGGTGCCCAACCGAGGCCATCCACGACCCGATGACGACGATCGCCCCGCCGCCCTGCTCGATCATCGAGGGCACCAGGGCCGCCGTGAGGACGTGCGGCGCCCTGACGTTGACCTGGAGTGCGGTCTCCAGCTCCTCGTCGGACAGGTTCGCGGTGTCGACCGCGGGACAGACCGCGGCGTTGTGCACGAGGATGTCGACGCCACCGTCGAGAGCGCGGGTCCACGCCATCGCGGCGGCCCGCAGGTCGTCCGAAGGCCCGGCGAGGTCGGCCGCGACGAACGTGGCCCAGCCGTGGTCGCGCAGGATGGAGTCGACGACCTCCTGTCCGCGGGTCCGGTCACGCCCGGTGACGACCACCCGGGCACCCTGGGCGGCGAGCAGGCGTGCGGTGGCGGCACCGATGCCGCTCGTCGAGCCCGTGACGACTGCGCGCCGTCCGGTCAGGGAACTGTCGGTGGTGTCCGTCGGTGTGGTTGTTGTCATGTCCCCACTCCACCCTGTGGCGACGGACCGCACCAGGGCGAGCGGTGCCGGGGCACACCGTGCCCACGCGACCCGGCATCCGCTCGCCTACGCTGAACCGGTGCCCGCAGACCGTTCCGCCCTCGGGGCCTTCCTGCGCTCGCGACGTGACGCCCTCACACCGGCCCAGGCCGGCATCACGGCGTTCCCCGGGCCCCGCCGGGTACCGGGCCTGCGCAAGGAGGAGCTCGCGGTCCTGGCGGGCCTGAGCGCCGACCACTACAGCCGGCTCGAGCAGGGCCGGCAGCAGACGGTGACCGTCGAGGTCGTCCAGGCGCTGTCCCGTGCCCTTCGCCTGGACGACGTGGAGCAGGCCCATCTGCGTGACCTCGCCGCACCGGTGCGGCGCCGCACCGACGGGTGGGAGGTCCCACAGCGACCCGACCCCGGGCTGTTGCGGCTCATGACGACCCTCGACCATGTCCCCACCCTGCTGCTCGGTCGCCGGTCGACGGTGCTCGCCCGCAACGCCCTGCTGCACGTCGTGCTCGGTGCCGACCTCGAACCCGGCGCATCGTTCCCGCGGTGGCTGTTCCTCGACCCGGCCGCCCGCGAGCGGATCGTCAACTGGCCCGACTTCGCTGCGGCCACCATCGGAGCCCTGCGCTTCGAGCGCGGGCGACGACCCGACGATCGTGCCCTGACAGCTGTGGTGACCGAGCTGCGTCGGCGGGACCCGGATGCTGCCCGATGGTGGGAGGACCACGGGGTGACCGACCGTACCTCGGTCGCCAAGACGGTCGCCCATCCGGTGTTCGGGCGGCTGGCCTTCGGGATCGAGGCGCTTATGACACCGCACGACCCGGAGCAGCGCCTCGTCGTCTACACCGTCGAGCCGGACTCGCCCACGGCCCGCCTGCTCCCGCTGCTCGCCGCCTGGGACACCGAGGCTCGGGGTACGCCGGTCAGGTGTTGAACTTGTCGCGCGTGCGCGTCATGTCGTGGTGGTCGGCGGCCCGGGCCGCCTCCGGGGTGGGAGCCGTGCCGCCGAGCCGGACTGGTATCCACCGCAGGTCGTCGCCGGTCAGCGTCGGGTAGGCGGCCTGCTGGTCGTCGAGCTGGGCCTGCATCCGCGCCTTCAGCTCCGCGGTGGCCGCGACCACGTCGTCGCGCCGACCGAGCATCATCGGCGCGCCGACCCGGACGAGCACCGGGATGTTGGCGCGGCCGAGGTGCTTCGGGAGCTCCTTGGTCCAGACCCGCTGACCGCCCCAGATCGTCGTGGGCAGGATCGGGACCCCGGCGACCTGGGCCATCTTCACCGCGCCCGGCTTGAACTCCTTGAGCTCGAACGACCGCGACATCGTGGCCTCGGGGAAGACACCGACGATCTCGCCGCTCTTGAGCGCGTGCACCGCGTCGGCGAACGC
>JBOFLR010000296.1:0-2677 GCA_051657965.1 Dermatophilaceae bacterium | reverse complement strand
TGGCGGTGGTGCGCCAGTCGCCGCTGCTGCGGCGGTACGCACCGCAGGCTGCGGCGGCATCCGACCTGGTCGGCCCGCTCGACCGGTGCGTGCGCAACCTGCGGGTGCTGGCCCGGCGTGCCGACATCGCGCTGGCCCGTGGCGAGCGGGTGCCGGGGAGGTACCTCGACCTCGTGGCCGAGCTGGCGGCGGCCGGCCGGGATCTGGCCCGCGTGCTCGACGAGCACGACACCCCGGCCGCCGGCCGGCGCGTGCTCCAGCGCGTCGCCGGCCTGTCAGCGCGGGTCGAGACCGGCGCCGGGCTGTCCGCGGAGATGATCCGGGGGCAGGTGCGCTCGATGGTCGTCGACCTGTTGGTGGTCGCCGGCGTCGACGACGACGAGGCGATCCAGCTGGTCCCCGAGTCTCACCTCCCCTGAGGCCGGCTCCCGCCCCGGCGCGTGGCCCGTGTACCTCGCTATCGCGTCGAGCCGGCGCGTGGGCGCCGTAGGCCGATGCGTTCTCGCAGACCGGGCAGTGCGGACACCAGCTCCTCGGCGGCGGGACGGCGGCTGACGAGGTACAGCGTGACGCCCCCGGTCATCGGGGCCGGCACCACGTGCTCCGCAGCGCGCGCGTGCAGGATGGCGAGGCTGCGCGGCAGCACCGCGAGACACCGACGGGTGCGAGCGGTGGCGACCGCGGTGCCCGACGTGGCCGTCAGGCGGGCGGTGGCGCCGAGGTCGTCCAAGCGGCGTACGACGACGTCGCCGCTGAGATCACACGTGTACGCCACGACCTCCCTGCCCAGGTACGGACGCCGACCGGAGGCCGGCCTCCGTACGGCCTCCGGAACGAACGCGGCGTAGCGGTCGTCGCCGATCGGAATGGCACCGACGGAACGAGGAAGCGTCATCTGCTCGGCCATCGCGATGACCGCGGCGTCCAACGAACCCTCGGCGACCCAGCCGACCAGCCGCGGACCGTGGTCGACCCGTTGCGCCACGACGACGTCGGGGAGCAGCTCGTCGAGTGGTGGGAACAGCAGGCTGGCCAGGCTGTTCAACGTCCCGACGTGCAAGGTGCGGTGGCGGGCGGCCGCGCGCGCACGGTCGAACATCTCGGCGAGATGACCGAGCATGTGCTCCGCCTGCGCCACCATCTCCGCACCAGCAGGCGTGGCTCGGGCTCCGGTGGTGTCCCGATCGAAGAGACGCTCGCCGACACGCCGCTCGAGCCGGGCCAGCCGCAGGCTCGCCGACGGTTGGGCGACCAGCAGCTCGCGTGCGGCTCCGCCCACCGAGCCGTTGCGCTGAATCGCCGAGACGAGCCGTAGGTCGTCGACCGAGGGACATGGATCCATAGAACAGAACTATGACTGCCCGACCCCTTTGCGCGTCTACCCCGCTGCGCAGCGAACGCCGAGGATCGATCGGGCGCGCACATCGGGTGCAGCACCGAGGTGAGGAGACGCGGTGACAGACCATCCGGCCGAAGGAGCCCGTGCCGGCGAGATCGTCCACGTCGACGGTGTCGCGCACGACAACCGAGCACGTCGCGACCTGGCCGTCCTACTCATCACAACACTGACGAGCTGGACCGGGCAACGGACAGCGGCGATCGCGCTCCCGCTCGTCGCGCTCTCCGAGACCGGCTCGGCCTGGGCCATCGGTCTGGTCGGGGGAGTCGCAGGTGTGCCACTGGTCACCGCCCCATGGTGGGCGGCCCGTCTGCGCCATCGACTCACCTCGGGCCGCGCACTCGCGGTCGTCCTCGCAGTGCAGGCCTCAGGGATCGGCGTCGTGCCGGTCGCCGCCGGCACCGGCGATGTCGGCGTCGTCCACCTCGGTGCCGCTGGCGTGGTCAGTGGTGCCGCCGCAGCGCTGTTCGCGCCCGCCCACCTCGCGATGCTCGCCGAGACCGGCGACCGGCTCGGACCTCGTACGGCCGTCCGCGTGATCGCCTGGAACGACTTCGTACGCCGCACGACCATGGTGTTCGCGCCACTGCTCGCCGCCTGGGCCTACACCCAGGTCGGAGGGATCCCCCTGCTCTGGGCAGAAACGCTGGCCCTGATGCTCTGTGCCGCGCTGCTGCTCACGATACGAACCCAGCCGACCGGCGCTGCTCGACGAGCCGGCACGGCACCCACCTCAGCGGCCTTCGGCGATGACCTGGCCGGAACCGGAGCAGCTCCACCACCCGACAACATCCGCGAGCTGTCGAGGCGGCATCCGGACATCGCGACGGGCATCGTCATCGACAGCATCGCCGGGCTCACCTGGTTCGCACTCCCTCTCGGCCTCGCCGTGCTCGGCGACCAGATCGGACGCGGCGGCGACCTCGCTGCGGCTGCCCTCGCTGGCTACGGCATCGGGTCGCTGGCCGGCTCGGCGCTCGCCCCGGCGGTGGTGACCCGGCTGTCTCGGCTCCGCACTCTGGCGGTTGCCTTCAGCGTCTTCGGTACGACGCTCGTGCTGCTACCGACTCTGGCGCCGCACGTGTGGGCCATCGGTGTGGTCGGCGGTCTCGGCGCTTTCGGTATGCCCATCGGCATCAGCGCTCTGAACGCTCTCATCGTCGAACGCACGAGCGGGGCGGAGCGCCGCACGGCGTTCGCCGCGAACGTCATCGCCTACCAGAGCGCCTCCTCCGTCGGTCTTCTCGTCGGCGGCGGAGTCATCGGTGTCGTCGGCCC
>JBOFLR010000295.1:0-6266 GCA_051657965.1 Dermatophilaceae bacterium | reverse complement strand
GGGCGACCCGAGGCCACGTACACGATCGAGCGGGTCGTCGACGTCGTCGCCCGCCGGACCGGCCTGGACCCGGCGGAGGTGCGGCGACGCAACCTCATCCCCGCCGATGCCTTTCCCTTCGCGACACGCAACGCTCCGGTGGTGTACGACAGCGGCGACTACCACGCCGCCCTGGAGGAGTGCCTGCGGCTGCTCGACTACGACACCCGGCGTGCCGAGCAGGAGCAGCGACGGTGCGACGAACGAGCACCGCTGCTCGGCATCGGCCTGTCCAGCTGGCTGGAACTCGCAGGGTTCGGACCGAACGGCAGCCTCGAGGGCTTCGGCCACCTGGCCAGCTGGGAGTCCGCGCAGGTGCGGGTCCAGCCCGATGGCTCGGTCATCGTCTTCTCGGGGTCCTCGCCGCACGGCCAGGGGCACGAGACGGTCCTCGCTCAGATCGCCTCGGACGAGCTGGGCATCTCGGCGTCCCGCATCAGCGTGCGTATGGGTGACACGAGCACGGTGCTCCAGGGGATCGGGACGATGGGGTCGCGCGGCGTGGTCACCGCGGGCTCCGCGGTCAAGGTCGCCTCGGCACAGGTGCTGATGCGGGCGAAGGTGGTGGCCGCGCACCTGTTGGAGGCGGCACCGGACGACCTGGTCGCGGCGGATGACGCGTTCGGCGTTCGCGGCACGCCGGACCGGCGAGTCGGCTGGGCCGACGTCGCACTGGCGAGCTTCCGACCCGGGAGCCTGCCGCCCGGCGTCGCTCCCGGGTCCCTCGAGGAGCGGTTCTTCCAGGAGAGCCCCAACTTCACCTATCCGTCGGGCGCGTACGGCTGCGTGGTATCGGTCGACCGGGACACCGGAGTGGTGGCGATCGAGAAGATGGTGCTGGTCGACGATTGCGGGACGGTCGTGAACCCGCTCCTGGCCGAGGGGCAGGTCCACGGCGGCGCGGCGCAGGGCATCGCCCAGGCGCTGTTCGAGGAGGTCCGCTACGACGACGACGGCCGCCCGCTCACCGCGACGCTGCAGAGCTACGTGATGCCGTCCACCGACGACCTGCCTGCGTTCACCACCGGCCGTACGACGACTCTCAGCCCGGCCAATCCGTTGGGCGCCAAAGGAATCGGTGAGAGCGGCGCCGTCGGTGCACCAGCCGCAGTGGTCAACGCCGTCGTCGACGCGTTGGCCCCGTTCGGCGTCGAGCACCTGGACATGCCTCTGACACCAGAACGGGTCTGGCGAGCGATGCGAGGTGTGTCATGACGGTGGTCCGGATGACGGTCAACGGGCGTTCCTACGAAGACGACGTCGCCCCCCGGACCCTGCTGGTGTACCACCTGCGCGAGCAGCTCCGGCTCACCGGCACTCACGTCGGGTGCGACACCGCGAAGTGCGGCGCGTGCACCGTGCTCCTGGACGGGCAGTCGGTGAAGAGCTGCAACATGCTCGCGGTGCAGGCGGACGGCTGCGAGGTGACCACCGTGGAGGGCCTGGCCGGGCCCTTCGACGGGCGGCATCGGGTGCAGGAGGGGTTCCGCCAGGAGCACGGCCTGCAGTGCGGGTTCTGCACGCCCGGGATGGTGATGGCAGCGGTGTCGCTGCTCGCCGAGCAGCCCGACCCGGACGAGAGCGAGATCCGGGAGGCGTTGCAGGGCAACCTGTGCCGGTGCACCGGGTACGAGATGATCGTGCGCTCGGTCCGGTGGGCGGCCGACCACGACGAGGAGCTGCCGGACCGCGACGGCGGTACTCGCTGACCTCGCCGTGAGTCGGACCACCGCTGCGAGGCCCGCCGCCGTCGTCGCGGCCGGCCGAGGTCACGGCCAGAGGCGAGTCAGGACCACCGTTGCGGGCCGCCTCCATCATCACGAGTCAGGACCGCCGTTGCGGGGCTCGCCTCCATCATCACGGTCAGACGACGACCGCCGCGGGGATGCCGTCGGAGAACACCTCGGGTGGGTCCGGGAGGCTGCGTGCGACCCCGGCCGCACGCCGGGCCGCCGACCAGGCCACGGCGCATGCGTCGAGCACGTCGTCGGTGGCGTAGCCGCGGCCCGAGATCACCGACGGGCGCGCGACTCCGGCAGCGGCCAGTGCTTCGAGCCGTCGCCGGACGCCTTCCTCGGTGCGCTTCCCGGCGGTGATCGGCGCGCCCGACATCTCGGCGAACGACACCTCGGGGTGGATCTCGACAACCTCGACCGTCGGTCGCGTGCGCACCCAGGCGTCCACCTCGACGATCTTCGCCCGCAGCGCGAATGCCTGCGCACCGACGCCCTGGCCGCTCAGGGCGCGGTTGACGGCATCCGCCTCGGCCCGGTCGGCGGCGAGGTAGGCCGGCCGGGCGAGTGTGGTGAACACCGAGCTGGCCCGGCCGGGCAGCATCCGGCGGGCGAGCACGTCGGCTTGACGAACAGTGTTGTCGGGCAACCCGATCGGGATGTCGATGCCGACCACGTACACGTCGATCTCGGCACGTACGGTCTCTACGAGCTCGCCGATGGTACGCGCCACGACCACCCTCGGGCGCGGTGCTCCGGGCACGAGCACGGCGCCCACCCAGCCGGCCTTGCACCCGTCGACGCCCAGCACCGGGACGGTGGTCTCGAGCGGCGCGGGCCGCGTGGCGACGTCGTCACGCGCGTCGCGTGAATGGACCGTCACGGACGATCCGCGAGCGTCGTCCTGCGCGTCGGCTTCTCTCGGGTCGCGGGCGGCATCCGGCGTGAGAAGCGTTGCGACAGCGTTGAGCACGAGGTCGAGGCCGACCTGGAACTCCGGCGCGAACGACCACCCCGGTTGCATCGCACGTTCGCGTGCGAACTCGGTGAACCAGGGGTAGGCGGCCGTCACCTCCTCGTCGAGGATGTCGGCACCGATGGCGGCGAGCTCGTCCTCGGTCTCGAAGGGCAGGGCGAGCTCCTGGAGCACGAACCCGTACAGGTGGGCGTCGAGCAGGGCCACGGCGCTGCCGGTCGTCGCGAGGTCGAAGCCTGCCGTGCGCAGGCAGCCGAGCACGGCGTCGTGGTGGGCGATCGTGCCCGGGCCGGGGGAGCGCCTGGAGTCCATTAGGCCGACCGCCCAGGGATGCCGCCGCAGCGCCTCGCGCCCGGACACCGACCGACGGCGCAGCTCCGTGCGCCACTCGCCGCCGGCCGCGGGACGGTGGATCTCGGCGAAGACCGCGTCGACCATGCCGTCGAGCAGGTCGTCCCGGCCGCGCACGTGGTGATAGAGCGACATCGCCTCGACCCCGAGGCGGCCGGCCACCGCGCGCATCGAGGCCGCGCCCAGCCCACCGTCGTCGGCGAGGGCGAGGGCCGCTGCGACCACCCGGGTGCGGCTCAGTGCGGTTCGGGGCGTGCGGGGCACAGATGGAGCTCCTCCGGGGACGGATGTCGTCGAACGGCTTGCGGCAGCTTACGGCGTAAGGCTAACGTGCCCGTCATCCGACCTGACTTACGGCGTAAGGAACATCGATGCGAGCCATCGTCCAGCACCGCTACGGCGGGAGCGAGCAGCTGCTGCTCACCGACCTTCCCGTGCCCGAACCGGGGCGAGGTGAGGTGCTCGTCCGGGTGCATGCCGCCGCGGTCGACCGTGGCACCTGGCACGTGATGACTGGGCTCCCCCTCGTCGCGCGGCTCGGGCTCGGCCTGCGCCGGCCACGAGCACAGGTGCCGGGCCGCGACCTCAGCGGGGTCGTGGTGGCCCTGGGCCCGGGTGTCGACGGCTACGCGGTCGGCGACGAGGTCATCGGCACCGCCGGCGGGTCGTGTGCCGAGCTCGCCGTCGTGCCGATACGCCGCATGACGCACGCGCCCAGGTCGATCGGGCCGCTCGACGCCGCCGCGCTGCCGGTGTCGGGGCTGACCGCACTGCAGGCCGTCGAGGCCGCTCGGGTGGTGCCGGGCTCGCGGGTGCTCGTCGTCGGCTCGTCCGGCGGCGTCGGCAGCTACGCCGTGCAGCTGGCCGTCGCGCGGGGCGGCCGGGTCACCGCGGTCTGTGGGCCGGGCAGCGCCGGCCTCGCCCGCTCGCTCGGGGCGGCCGACGTGGTCGACCGTGCCGCTGAGCCGCTCGACGCCCGGGGTTCCGGCTACGACGCCGTACTGGTGCTCGGCGGCACCACACCGGTGCGCGAGCTGCGGCAGCTGCTCGGTCCACGGGGTGCGCTGGTGGTCGTCGGCACCGAGACCGGCGGGCGGTGGTTCGGCGGGGTCGAGCGCGGGCTGCGGGCGGCGCTGCTCTCGCCGTTCGTGCGCCAGCGGCTGGTCATGCTCGTGGCGCGCGAGGACGGCGCCGACCTGCGCCGCCTGGTCGAGCTGGTGGATGCCGGTGTGGTGCGCCCGGTGGTCGAGCGCCGGTTCGCCCTCGACGAGGTGGCCGCCGCGATCGACCACGTCGCGGCCGGCCGGGCTCGCGGCAAAGTGGTCGTCGACGTCTCCTCCTCGATCGCCGGCCGATCGGCGGGCGAGGTCTCCACGGCATCCGGCTGAGCTGTCCCCTCCGCCTGGCACCCCACCCGCCAGTCGCTGGGATGGGCGGGTGCCAAGGGTGCAGCGGAGCGGGCGAACGGCACCCCGGCTGCGATCCGCCGGGATGGGCGGAGTGCCAAGGGTGCAGCGGAGCGCGCGAACGGCACCCCGGCCGCCTGTCGTCGGGACAGGCAGGTGCCAAGAGTGCAGCAGACGCCGGACGGGACCAGCGAGACAACGACGGGACCGGCGCGGCGACGACGCCACCGGTGAGACAGTGGGCGCCATGGCTCGCACCTCACGGCTGACCCGGATGCTGGCGCCCTGGCGGTCGGCGCCTCGCACCGACGTGGACCCGACCGAGGTCGACGTGCATCGCCGCCGGTCGTCGGCGGCCGGGGTCGAGGGCGTGGCGGTCGCGATGAACCGCGCGGTGGGTCAGATGGGACCGGTGCGTGCGGTGGCGGCCCTGCGCCGCCTCAACCAGGCCCACGGGTACGACTGCATGGGCTGCGCGTGGCCCGACCCCGACCCGGAGCACCGCAGCGTCGCGGAGTTCTGCGAGAACGGCGCGAAAGCGGTGGCCGAGGAGGGCACGAGGCGGCGCGCCGACCCGGCGTTCTTCGCGCGGCATCCGGTCGCCGAGCTGGCGACGTGGAGCGACTACCAGCTCGGCCAGCAGGGCCGCATCACCGAGCCGATGCTGCTCCGCGAGGGTGGCACTCACTACGAGCCGGTGTCGTGGGACGAGGCGATCGGGCTGGTGGCGCGCACTCTTCAGGGCCTGGACTCGCCCGACGAGGCGGCGTTCTACACCAGCGGGCGCGCCTCGAACGAGGCGGCGTTCGCGTACCAGCTGTTCGCCCGGGCATTCGGCACCAACAACCTCCCCGACTGCTCGAACCTGTGCCACGAGTCGACGTCGGTGGCGCTCGCCGAATCGATCGGCATCGGCAAGGGCTCGGTGAGCCTCGACGACGTGCACCAGGCCGAGCTGGTCGTCATCCTCGGCCAGAATCCGGGCACCAACCACCCGCGGATGCTCACCGCGCTGGAGCGCACCACACAGCGCGGCGGGAGGATCGTCGCCGTCAACCCGCTGCCCGAGGCCGGGCTGATGAAGTTCGACAACCCGCAGACCGTGCGTGGCCTCACCGGCCGCGGGCAGCCGCTCGCCGACGAGTACCTCCCGATCCGCATCGGCGGCGACCTCGCGCTGCTCCAGGCCCTCGGTGCGCTGCTGCTGGAGCGGGGTGCCGTCGACACCGAGTTCGTCGAGCGGTACACCACGGGGTTCGACACCTGGCGCGAGCACGTCTCCGCCGTCGACTGGGATGACGTGCTCCGCGCCACCGGCCTGGAGCGGGCGCAGATCGAGCGGGTGGCCGACCTGATCGCCGCGTCGCGGGCCACCGTGTGGTGCTGGGCGATGGGGCTCACCCAGCACCGGCACGCCGTCGCCACCATCAAGGAGATCGCCAACCTCGCGCTGCTGCGCGGCGACATCGGCAAGCCCGGCGCCGGTCTGTGCCCGGTGCGGGGGCACTCGAACGTCCAGGGCGACCGCACGATGGGGATCTCGGAGAAGCTGCCGGCCCGTTTCGGTGACGCCCTGCGCGCGGAGTTCGGGTTCGAACCACCGCGCGGGCGCGGCCTCGACGTGGTGAACACCATCCGTGCCGTGCACGAGGGGCGGGTGCGGGTACTGGTCGGCCTCGGCGGCAACTTCGCGGCGGCGACTCCCGACTCGGGCCTCACCCACGCGGCGCTGCGCACGCTCGAGCTGAGTGTGCAGATCTC
>JBOFLR010000294.1:0-4939 GCA_051657965.1 Dermatophilaceae bacterium | reverse complement strand
GGGTGGCGGCACCGGCGACGCGCAGCAGCACCACCGCACCGGGCGACCACCCGGTCTCGATCAAGGCCTTCGCGAACGGCCCGGCCGTGCCGAACGCCGCGCACGAGACCAGGAGCGCGAGCAGCCCGAGCCCGGACCGCCGGTGCAGCGCGACCTCGTCCATGCCCCGATCTCCTCCGCGTTCGTGACCCGCACTCCGTTTCCCGACACCCCTGTCGGGCGGTGACGCTCGGCGCTACCGTGCGCACGTCGGGCCAGCACGTCGACGCGAGGGCCGTCGCCACCGTGCACGCACCTCGGAGCAGGCCGGGATGTCAGGAGTGAACTATCGTGTTGCTCCTGACGCTAGCCGTCCTTCTGTCAGGAGTCAAGATGCTTTTCACCTATGACACCGACCTGACGCTCGCGCATGCCGCCGCGCTGGCCAACACCGGCCCGGGCGCGGGCGCGGAGCAGCGTGAGGACCTCCCCGACGTCGCCGCGCTCGACGCCTGGTTCGACCGCTGGGAGTGGACCGGGAGGCGTCCGAGGACACAGGCCGACCTGCTCGCGGTCCACGAGCTGCGGCCCCGGCTGGTACGGCTCTGGTCCCTGCGGGACGACGAGCTCGCGGCCGAGGTCAACGCCCTCCTCGCCGAGAGCGGGGCGGTGCCGCGGCTGGTGCGGCACGGCGCGTTCGGCTGGCACGTCCACGCCACCTCCGACGACGCGCCGTTCCACCAGCGGGTCGCCACCGAGACGGGAATGGCGATGGTCGACGTGCTCCGCGCCGACGAGCAGGACCGGCTCAAGGTGTGCGCCGGCGACGACTGCGTCGACCTGGTCGTCGACCTCAGCCGCAACCGCTCGCGCAAGTTCTGCGAGGGCACCTGCGGCACCCGCGCCAACGTGGCCGCCTACCGCGCACGCCGCGCCACGTCATCCACCTGACCCCGTGGGACACACCGACTCCGCCCGGTCGGGCGCGTCGGTACGCGACGGTCATGGCAGCGGACGCGACGGTCATGGCGGCGGCTGTACGCCTGCGGCACTCCTCACCGCGTCCGCGTCGGTGACCGAGTCGGTGATCGTGTTGGGGCCTGTCTGGTGCTCGTAGATCCGCTTGTCGTTGCCTTCCAGCACGTTCTCGGACACGGTGAAGCCCTCCGCCTGCTGGTCGAGATAGACAGCGACGACCGGTGAGGTCTCCGCCCAGTCCGAACGACGGATGCCGTGGACGTAGTTGTGGGAGATGACACTGTTCGGCTGCTTGCTGCGCACGTAGATGCCGGCACCGTCGTCGTGCAGGTACATCGCGCCTGACACGTCGTTGGCCCGGATGACGTTGTCCCGCATGATCGTGTCGCCCACCTCCCAGCCCCAGCCGACACTGATGCCCGAGTACGGCGTGTGACTGACGTCGTTGTGCTCGACCCTGGCCTTGCTCACGAAGCCGACGAAGATGCCGACGCTGCCGGTGTAGTCGAGGCCGATGCGCTCGACGGTGTTGTTGGTCATCGTGATGTCGGTGACCGTGTTGACCTCTTTGGTCGTATTGGTCACCGATGCGTCGGCGACCAGTCCCTGGCCCGAGAGGTTGCGGGCGGTGTTACGGTCCAGGGTGACGTTCTTCGACCCGACGTCGAGGTTGATGCCGTTGCCCCCGGTCAGTTCGAAGACGCACCGGGTGAAGAGAACCCTGTTGGCGTAGCGCACCTCGGCCGCTCCGGGGATGATCCCGCTGCCGTTCTTCCCGACGTGGGCCTGACCGTTGATGAAGCCCCGGGTGTCGGGCACCGTCCACGCACCGTGAGCGACCGTGATGCCGGAGAACGTGACGTCCTGGACTGGCGAGGCCGGCGTGCCGCGCACGTCCAGGACGGTCTGGAGCGACGGGACGTAGACCTCCGTCATCGTCTCGCCCTCACGCGGGATGTAGGTCACCTGGTCGGCAGCCTGGTCGAGGAAGAACTCTCCGGGGGCGTCCAGCAACTCCGCGGCGTTCTCCAGGAAATAGGTCTGGTCGGCGCGGCGCGGCGGGTGGTCGGTGTGGAACGTGATGTCACTCTCCTCCTGCTCGGGAGTGATCCAGGTGGTCCCGTCCGGGCCGCGTTCGATGCTCTCCACGCGCATCCGGTGCTGGGTCCAGTGCCGCTTGACCACGATCTCCACGCCGGAGATGTCCGCCATCGCCGGAACCTGGTCACTGGGGACCGCGATGCGCTCGTTGGTGTCGTCCCACGACGTCAGTCGCTTGTACTGGCCGGCACGAGGGTTCCGGGCCCGGGTGGTCGTCTTGCCCTCGACCCACATCTGCCGGAACGTGGTGCCGTCGGGGACCGAGGCACGGTAGCTGCCGTCGGGCTGCTTCTGCCATCCGGTGATCTCGCGCCCGCCGGACAGCACGGCCGGCTGCGCCGGGTCGGAGCGGTACACCACCTGGTGACCGTTGCCGCCGGAGTCCTGGCCGTCCAGCGTGAACGTCTCGGTCAGCGCGTACCGGCCACCGGCGAGGTTGACCACGACGTCACCCTGCATGGCGTCGTTCGCCGCGCGCGCGGCGTCACGCGCCGCGGTCAGCGAGCACGGCGCCTCCTGCGTGCATGCCGAGCCGGTGCCCGCCGGTGCGGCGTACAGGTCGACCTGCGCGGCTCCGGCATCGACGCCAGCCTGCGCGGCTCCGGCATCCACCCGTGCCTGCGCCGGCGGCATCGCCGCCCCGCCCGCGACGACGACCAACACCGCTGCCACCCACCTCCACCGCCGGGTCCGATATCGATTTCCGTCCTGCTGCCGCTGCATGCCGCTCCTGTCGTGGCTGATCGGCGCCGCGCCACACCGCTCCACCACCTCGGCGGTGCGCGGGCTCGGCGACCCTGCGCGCCATCCTCCCCAGGCCGCCTCCTCAATCGGAAGAGCCGCCGGCAAGTAGGTGCCCCGCTTCGCCGTGGCCCGGGGCGGGCCGATCGCCCAGGCGCCCGCCCGATAGGACCGGCTGCCTCCGGTCAGGAAGCCCCGGCGCGGCCACCGAACAGGCTCGTGACCGAGCCGTCCTCGAAGACCTCCCTGACCGCGGCGCTGATCAGCGGTGCGATCGACAGCACGGTGAGGCAGTCGATCTCCTTCTCGGCGGCGATGGGCAGCGTGTTCGTGACGATGACCTCGCGGGCAGCGCATGCCTGGAGCCGCTGCACCGCCGGCTCGGAGAGGATGGCGTGCGTCGCGGCGATGACGACGTCCTTGGCGCCGTCGGCCATCAGCGCGTCGGCGGCCTTGGTGATGGTGCCCCCGGTGTCGATCATGTCGTCGACGAGCACACACACCCGGTCGCGGACGAGGCCGACGACCCGGTTGGCGACCACCTCGCCGGGCCGGTTGATGTCGCGGGTCTTGTGGATGAACGCCAGCGGCGCCCCGCCGAGTCGCTTGGACCATTGTTCGGCCACCTTGATCCGGCCGGCGTCGGGGGAGACCACCGCGAGCTCCTCGTCGCCGTACTTCGTGGCCACGTACTCGCTGAGGATCGGGATCGCCATCAGGTGGTCGACCGGCCCGTCGAAGAACCCCTGGATCTGGTCGGTGTGCAGGTCGACGCAGATCAGCCGGTCGGCGCCGGCGGTCTTGAACATGTCGGCGACCAGGCGCGCGCTGATCGGCTCACGGCCCCGGTGCTTCTTGTCCTGGCGCGCATACCCGTAGAACGGCATCACCACCGTGATGCGCTTGGTGCTAGCCCGCTTCAGCGCGTCGACCATGAGCAGGTGCTCCATGATGTTCTCGTTGATCGGGCTGGTGTGGCTCTGGATGACGAACGCGTCACTCCCCCGCACCGACTCCTCGAACCGCACGTAGATCTCGCCGTTGGCGAAGTCGTAGGCGCTGGTGGGCACGAGCTCGGTGCCGAGCTGGCTCGCCACCTCCTGTGCGAGACCGGGATTCGCTCGACCGGAGAAGACCATGAGCTGCTTCTTGGGGCTCTTGCGGATGTTCGCCGACGGCGGCCGGTGCTCGCTCACGCGGAGTCTCCCTCGCGCGCAGCCGAGGCATCGTCATCCAGATGCCGTTCAGCGGCCAAGGCTTCGACCGCACTGTCATCCGGATGTCGTTCGGCGACAACGGGTTCGGACTCGACGATCGGGGACGGGATCGCATCCGCCGACGTGGTGGCGGCCCGCGCCGCCTCGGCCGCCGGTGTGCCGGGCCGGTGCTGCTCGACCCAGCCCTCCAGGTTGCGCTGCGGCGCGACGTTGATGGCGAGCGCCCCCGGCGGGACGTCCTTCCGGATGACGGTGCCGGCGCCGCTGTACGCGCCGTCGCCGACGGTGACCGGCGCGATGTACATGGTGTCGCTGCCCATGCGTACATGGCTGCCGACGGTGGTGTGGTGCTTGGTCACGCCGTCGTAGTTGACGAACACCGACGCCGCGCCGATGTTGCTGTGCTCGCCGATGGTGGCGTCGCCGACGTACGACAGATGCGGCACCTTCGACCCCTCGCCGATGTCGGCGTTCTTCGTCTCGACGAACCCGCCGATGCGTCCCTCCCGTCCGAGCCGCGTACCCGGGCGGAGGTACGCGAACGGCCCCACCGTGGCGCGCTCGCCAACGACGGCGAGCACCGCGACCGCGCGGGTGAGCTGGGCGTCATCCGCGACCTCGGTGTCGGTGAGGGTGGTGTCGGGGCCGATGACGGCGCGCTCGCCGACCGTGGTGACGCCGAGCAGCTGGGTGCCGGGGAGCACGGTGGTGTCGCGGCCGATGGCGACGTCGACGTCGATCCAGGTGGTCGCAGGATCGACGATCGTGACGCCCGCGCGCATGTGCCGCTCGCAGACCCGGCGGTTGAGCTCGCGGCCGAGCGCGGCGAGCTGCACCCGGTCGTTGACGCCCTCGGTCTGCCAGAGGTCGTCGACCACGTGGGCGCGCACCGGACGGCCGGCCTCGCGGGCGAGTCGGACGAC
>JBOFLR010000293.1:0-2159 GCA_051657965.1 Dermatophilaceae bacterium | reverse complement strand
CCTGACAACGGTGCGCACGCACAGGCGAAGGTCGCGGGCTCGGGCGGGAAGGGTGGTACTTGAGGTGGCGCGGGAGAGGGCGGTACCGGGGTGGCGCGGGAAAGGGCGGTACCGCGGTGGCTCGGGAAAGCCGTACCGGATGCCGGCCCGAGTCACAGCCGGTCGATCACGGCGCGGCCGCGCTGCACCAGGTCGCGGCGGCGGGCGTCGTCCATCCCCGCCCAGGTGCGGGTCACGAACCCCGAGCGGGCGTTGCCCTCGAACACCTCGCGGTGGTCGTCGACGAAGGTCCAGTAGAGCGCGTCCCAGTCCTCGCGCCACTCCCCCGGCCCGAAGTCGGTCATCTTCCGCAGGTAGTTCGACCCCGACACGTAGGGCTTGGTCGTGATCCCCGTGCCGGCGGCGAACTGCGACATGGCGTAGACGTTGGGCACCATCACCCAGTCGTAGGCGTCGACGAAGAACGCCATGAACCACTCGTAGACCTCGGCCGGGTCGGTGCGCAACAGGCACATCGCGTTGCCCGCCACCATCAGCCGCTCGATGTGGTGCGCCCAACCCCGTTCTCGCACAGCGCGAACAACGTGGTCGACCGGGTCGAGGCCGGTCGTGCCGTCCCACCAGCCCGGCGCGAGCGCGCGGGTGTGGCGCAGGTGGTTCGAGCTCCGCATCCGCCGGCCGTACAGGTGGTACGTGGCCCGCATGTACTCGCGCCACCCGATCAGCTGGCGCACGAACCCCTCGAGCGAGGGCAGCCCCACGCCCTGCTCCTCGGCGCCCTCGAGGACGGTGTCGAGCACCTGGCGAGGGTCGAGCAGCCCGCAGTTGAGGGCCGGGGTGATCACGGCGTGGAACACGAACGGATGACGCGTGCTCACCGCGTCCTCGTACGGCCCGAACTCGGCGAGCCGCTCGGCGACGAACTCGGCCAGGCCGGCCTCCGCCTCGGCGTGGGTCACCGGCCAGTCGAAGGTGTCGGCCCGGCCCGGAGCGTCGGGGAACGCCTCGCCCACCCAGGCCACCGCCTCCTCGACCGCCGCGCGCGCGTCATCCGAACGCTCGACCGGACGACGCACCGGCACCTGGTGCTTCGCCGGCAGCTTCTTGCGGTTCTCGGTGTCGAACGACCACCTGCCCCCGACCGGCAGGCCGCCGTCGACGAGCACGCCCAGCCGCTGCCGCTGCCACTGGTAGAACGAGGCCATCCGCGCCCGGTGCGCGCCGAACCACTGCATGATCTCCGGCCGGGTGGTGACGAAGTTCGGCGTCTCCTCGACGTCGTCGGGCGACAACGTCATCCCGGCGTCGGCGAACGCGGCCCGCGTGTCGCGCAACAGCCAGTCGTCGACCGGGTCGTGCAGCCGCGCCTCGTCGGGCCGCAGCTCCCCGAGAAGCTCGGCCAACCGCTCACCGGTGCCTCGACCGGCATCCGTCTCGATGACGTCGACGTCGAAACCGTTGTCGCGCAGCGTGGCCGCGAACAGTCTCAACGACGCCCGGTGCAGCACCAGCTTCTGCGCGTGGAACGGCTGGTGCCGGAACAGCAGGTCGTCCTCGACGAGGACGAACCGCGTGTCCTTCGGCTCCTCGAGCAACACCGCGAACAGCTGGTGCGGGAACACCACCCGCACCCGGCGTCGCACCGGTCGGCTCACCACGCCACACCCACGACGTCGCCCGTGGTCACCACGCCCGCGCCCACATCCGCAGTCGCGCCCAGCATGCCCATACCCGCGACACCCACGTTCACGACGCCCGGCTGCGGTCGAGGTCGGTGAGCACCGTGCCGGCGACCCGGTGCCCCGACACCAGCGCCCCCTGGATCGACGCGGTGTCGCGGTGGTCGCCCGCGAGGTACAGGCCAGGCGACACCTGCGCCGGGGTCGTCGTACGCAGCGGTGGCGGCTGGTGCGGCAGCGCGTGCCACACGTCGTCACGGCGCAGCAGCTCCCAGCCCGAGGCGTCCACGCCGAACACCTCCCCCGCCTGGCGCCGCACCACACCCTCGACCTCCGCGCCATCGGGATCCCCCGGCCGGAGCAGGGTGGTCACCTGCACGAGGTGACGCCCGGCCGGCGCGTACGTGGGCACCGCGTTGCTCACCACCGCCGCATTGACCATCGGCCCGGCCCGTCGCCCGTCGACGGTGACCATCGAGG
>JBOFLR010000292.1:0-5126 GCA_051657965.1 Dermatophilaceae bacterium | reverse complement strand
GTGTCAGTCCAACCCGGCGAGGAAGGCGGCGGTACCGGCATCCATGAAGGCGGCCGTGACCGGCCCGAACCACAGCACCGGGTCGAGATGACGCTCGTAGCGCACCGTCATCCTCGCCTGGCAGCCCTCGGCGGTCTGTCCCCAGGTCAGCGTCCCCGAGCGCACGGTGACCCAGCGGTCCAGGACCGACCGATGTCGCGGACCGTCGTGGACGGCTGGGCTGTCGGCGACGACATCGAACTCGACGGTGGTAGCGGTGCGGGCCGCGATCCGTGTCTCGAGGACACCGCCGCCGATGTCGAGCGACCACTCGTCGCCGACGGCCAGCCCGGTGCCGGAGGCCGCGGTGGGTGTGGGGTACGGGAAGAGATCGAGCAGCGGGCCGCGGTCGGCGTCGGGGTCGATTCGTGGCCCGCGGGCGAGAGCCGCCTCGAACGCCGCACACCGATCGGCCACCACCCGGGAGGCCACGGCATCCTGCTCCGGGTCGACACGGACGCCGGGCAGCGCCCCTTCGACGAGCACCATCGCGAGCAGGGGTCCGAGAGCGAGCGCCCCGCGGCCCGGCCGCATCGCGGTCGTCGCCGCGTACGCGAGCGCGGCCACGCCGTAGACCAACGGGGCCGCGAGCAGCACGCAGACCGCGGCCTCGCGCAGCAGCGCGGAGGCGAGCAGCAGGACCACGGTGACGACCTGGAACATCGTTCCCCAGCCCCCCGTACCGCGCACCAGGCCGACGCCCAGGGCGAGAACACACGGCACGCCGACGAAGAGCAGCGCGGAGTCGAGCCGCCCGGTCGCGGCAGCGAGCGCGACGCCGGCCAGCCCGACCACGGTCACCGCCGCGAGCAGCAGCAGGGTGCGAGATCGCGCATGAGGCGGCGGATCGGCAGGCTCGACCATGAGTTGATCATACGCTCAAATTGAGCAGATGATCAACGAGTGCCCGGCCAGCGGACGCCGAACAGCCCGCTAGGGTCGCTGCCGACCGGCATCCGTGCCGCTGCAGCAAGCCCGATCCCGGAGGTGCACGCTCGTGACCGGACCGCTCGACGACGTCGTCGTCCTCGACCTCACCCGCGCGCTCGCCGGCCCACACGCCGCGATGATGCTCGGCGACCTCGGCGCGCGCGTCATCAAAGTCGAGAGCCCGAGCGGCGACGAGTCCCGGGGCTGGGGGCCCCCGTTCGTCGGCCCCGACGACGACCCCATCTCCACGTACTTCCTCTCCTGCAACCGCAACAAGGAGTCGGTCCTCCTCGACCTCAAGTCGGATGACGGCCGCGCCACCCTGACCCGCCTGGTCCGCCGCGCCGACGTGCTGCTCGAGAACTTCCGCCCCGGTGTGCTCGACCGCCTCGGCTTCACCACCGACCACCTGCACGAGCTCAACCCCGGGCTCGTCGTGCTGTCGATCAGCGGGTTCGGCCACGACGGCCCCGAGGGCGGGCGCGCCGGCTACGACCAGATCGCCCAGGGCGAGGGCGGCCTGATGTCGCTCACCGGTGCCGACCCCGACCACCCGCAGCGCGTCGGGGTCCCCATCGGCGACCTGCTCGCGGGCATGTACGGCGCGTACGGTGTCGTCGCCGCCCTGCACGAGCGCCACCGCACCGGCCGCGGCCGTGTCGTGCGCACGTCGCTGCTCGCGAGCATCGTCGGCGTGCACGCGTTCCAGGGCACGCGCTACACGGTCGCGGGCGAGGTGCCGCGCGCCGGCGGTAACCACCACCCCTCGATCTGCCCCTACGGCCTGTTCAGCTGTGCCGACGGCATGGTGCAGCTCTCCTGCGGCAGCGAGGGCCTGTGGCGTCGGCTCGCCACCGCATTCGGCATCGACCCCGATGCACCCGGATTCACGACCAACCGCGAGCGGGTCGAGAACCGCGACGCCGTGGTGGCCGCACTGGATGCCGCCTTCGCTCACCTCCCGCTGGCCGAGCTGCTCGTGCAGCTGGCCGACCTCGGCATCCCCGCCGGCGAGGTGCGCACCCTCGACCGGGTCTACGACTGGGAGCAGACCCGCAGCCAGGGCCTGGTCATCGGCGTCGACCACCCGGTGCTCGGCGACATCGAACTGCCGGGGCCACCGATCCGGCTCGACGACAACGGTTTCGCCGGTGGCAGGGAGACACACCGGCCGCCACCCCGCCTGGGCGAGCACACGTCATCCGTGCTCGCCTGGCTCGACGAGACCGATGCCCGGTCGGCAGGCACTGATGCCGCGGGCGCACCTGCGACTCAACCGACTCCGACCCAGTTGCCCTGAGCCGGCGCGCCGCGCGCAGTCCAGACCTACCGCGCAGTCGGACTCATTGCATGAGTCGGACCCCATTGCATGGTCGGACCCCATTGCACGGTCGGACCCATTGCGCGATGACACCTACCGGGACGTATGACGATCGTCCATGACCCGGTTGCCCACGAGCGCCCCCCGGACCTCGGGAACAGTCATCCGGCGAGAGCATCGGCGCGGGGGTCCACCTCGCCGTAGAGCGTGGTGCGCTGCCGCACGGGCCGGCCGGCCGACGCGGCGAGCCGCTCGAACTCTCGCGCGTCGAGCAGCTGGCCGTGAGCCGCGCCCGCGGCCCGGCTGATGTTCTCGTCCATCAGCGTGCCGCCGAGGTCGTTGACCCCGGCGCGGAGCAGCTGCCGCGCACCGGTGGGGCCGAGCTTGACCCACGAGGCCTGCACGTTGTCGACCACCCCGGCGTACGCGATGCGGGCTACCGCGTGCATGAGTACGGTCTCGCGCCAGGTCGGCCCCCGCCGAGCCGCGCGCTTGAGGTATACGGGCGCGGCCATGTGCACGAACGGCAGCGGGACGAACTCGGTGAATCCGCCGGTGCGGCGCTGCAGCTCCCGGGTGCGTAGCAGGTGCCGCGCCCAGTGCACGGGCTGCTCGACCGCACCGAACATGATGGTGATGTTGCTGCGCAGCCCGGCGGCGTGCGCCTGCTCGTGGGTGTCGAGCCACTGCGCGGTGTCGATCTTGTCGGGGCAGAGCACCGCGCGGATCTCGTCGTCGAGGATCTCGGCGGCCGTGCCCGGCAACGAGCTGAGCCCGGCCTCCCGCAGCTGCACCAGGTAGTCGAACAGCGGCATCCCGAGGCGCCGCGCACCCTCGTGCACCTCGAGCGCGGTGAAGGCGTGTACGTGCAGGTCGGGTGCGGCATCCTTGACCGCCCGCACCACGTCGACGTAGAAGCCGCCGTCGAAACTCGGGTGGATGCCGCCCTGGAGGCACACCTCGGTGGCCCCGCGGTCCCAGGCCTCGCGAGCCCGCTCGGCGACGTCGTCGAGGGTCAGCAGGTACGGCCGCCCGCGGAGGTTGAGCGACATCGGGCCCTTGCTGAAGCCGCAGAAGGTGCACCGGAAGGTACAGACGTTGGTGTAGTTGATGTTGCGGTTGACGACGAAGGTGACCGTCTCGCCCACCGTCTCGGCGCGCAGCAGGTCGGCGTGCTCGGCGACGGCCGCCACCTCGGGGCCGCGAGCGCCGAACAGCGTGACGATCTCGGCCTCGCCGACCTGCTGCCCGGCGGCCACACCGGCGAGCACCTCGGCCACGGCGCCACCCACGTGAACGGATCTGGCTCGGGCCGGGGCAGGCACCAGGTGCGTGGGCGAGGTGTCGGCGCCCGAGTACCAGGCGGTCGACCGGCGGCCCACCTGCACCACCTCGGCCCCGGTGCCGACGTTGGCCGCCGCCGCGTGGCGCTCCGGCCACACCGCACCGGGGTCGTCGCGGCCCAGGCCCTCGGCGTCGCTGCGGTCGAGCACGGCGAAGTGCAGGTCGGAGTCGACCCACGTCTCGCGCTCCGCGACGTACTCGGGGTAGACCGTGAGCCGCGGCGCCAGCGCGAGGCCGGCTCGCTCGGTGGCGGCGCGCAGCGTCTCGACGGCGGGCCACGGTCGCTCCGGGTTGACGTGGTCGGGTGTCACCGGCGACACCCCGCCCCAGTCGTCGATGCCGGCGTCGAGCAGGGCGGCGACGTGCGCGGCGTCGGCGAGGTTGGGCGGTGCCTGCACGTGCACCTCGGGTGGCAGCACCAGCCGGGCCAGGGCGACCGCCCGCAGGTGCTCCTCCGGCGGGCACGGCGGCACGCCCCGCATCGCGGTGCCGGGCTTGGGCAGGAAGTTCTGGACGATCACCTCCTGCACGTGGCGGTGCCGCCGGTGACTGTCGGCGATCGCCTCGAGCGCGACCAGCCGGTCGGCCTCGGTCTCGCCGATGCCCACGAGGATGCCGGTCGTGAACGGCACGCGCGCCTCGCCGGCCGCCTCGAGCGTCGCGAGCCGCCGGGCCGGTTCCTTGTCGGGCGCGCCGCGGTGAGCGGCGAGGTCGCCGCGCAGTGACTCGAGCATCATCCCCTGCGACGGCGCCACACCCCGCAGCGTCGCGAGGTCGGCGGCCGAGATCGCGCCCGCGTTCGCGTGCGGGAGCAGCCCGGTCTCCTCGAGCACCGCTGCGCAGGCCGCAGCGAGGTAGTCGACGGTCGAGGCGTAACCGTGACTGTCCAGCCACTCCCGCGCCACGGGGTACCGCTCCTCCGGCAGCTCACCGAGGGTGAACAGCGCCTCGTGGCACCCGGCCGCCGCACCCGCCGACGCGATCGCCAGCACCTCGTCGACACTGAGGTAGGGCTGGTCCAGATGGCGTGGAGCGGTGGCGAAGGTGCAGTAGCCGCACCGGTCGCGGCAGAGCCGGGTCAGCGGGATGAACACCTTCGGCGAGTACGTCATCCGCGTGCCGGTCGTCTCGGCTCGCACCGCGCGGGCTCGCCGGGACAGTTCACCGGTAGGAAGGTCGAGCAACTCACCGGAGGTGAGGTCCGCGAACGGTGCTTCGTCGGACGTCGGGTCGGTGGACATCAGGAGCTCCTCGTCACTGACGGCGAAGCGTCAGCGTAGCCCGGGTCGATACTGAGGCCCGTGCTCACCCCGCAGCTCGCCCAGTCGGTGGTCGACGAGGTCACCGCCCGGATCGCGCGGAACATCAACATCATGGGTGTCGACGGCGTCATCGTCGCCAGCAGCGACCCGTCGCGGATCGGGGTGCTGCACGCGGGTGCGCTCGAGGCGGCGCGCACGGGCCGGCAGGTCGTCGTGCACCTGAAAGCGCC
>JBOFLR010000291.1:0-7234 GCA_051657965.1 Dermatophilaceae bacterium | reverse complement strand
CCGCCGCGCTTCTCGGCGACCGAATACACCTCTGCCTGAGCGCGATTGACGATGTCATCGATATCGCCCTGGCCCTGCGCGTACCCCATCTGCACGATGCGGGTGCCGGCCTCGACCAGCCGCCGCAGCACCGCCCGCTCGTGCACGATCTCGGCGTAGTACCCCGCGTTCGCCGCCGTGGGCACCGACTGGATCAGCTGGTGCAGGTACGCCTGCCCTCCGACCCGGGTGAGGTCACCGCGCTTGCCCAGCTCGTCGGCCACGGTGATGGCATCGGCCGGCTCACCCCGCCCGAACAGGTCGAGCACGGCGTCGAAGATCAGCTCGTGTGCCGGCCGGTAGAAGTCGTGCGCCTTGACCGCCTCGAGGCAGTCGGCGATGGCGTCCTTGTTGATGAGCATCGAGCCGAGGACCGACTGCTCGGCCTGCACGTCCTGAGGCGGCACCCGCTCGTCGGGCGGACCGCCGTCAGTCGGGCCGCCGAACGCCGTGCTCAGCTCCGCGATGGACACCGACCGAACCCCCTTCCTACGACCGCACCAGGGCTAGCCGACCACGCCCGGAACCGGCGCCGAGCCTTGCGAGAATGTCACCACGAGGGTCCGACATCGGGTTACGACACCGGCCCCGCCGAGCACCGTAGGGCGCTCGCGCCGATGGTGTCACCGGTTTGGGAGAAGTCCACTGTCGGGCTGTGCACAGCGTGGGGACAACCTGTGGAAAACGCCGAGGCGCGTTGTGCACTTGTCGTGGAGAACTCTGTGGACAACCAGTTCACCGTGCGTTCACCACGCTGTTGACCTGCGACAACGCCATCCACGGGATGTGCACGCAAGAAAGTTTTCCGCGTGTCGTGTCCACAACGAGAAGCGCGCCAGTGCCGGCGGCAGCAACGCCCAGACCACCCGGTGGCATAGAGGATGACGGCGTAACGGCTCTCGCGGCCGCGACACCACCGCCCCGCAGGTCCGACTGCGGCACCGACGGCACCGACGGCACCGACGGCAGCACCGCTGCTCCACCGAGGCCCGACGGACCCACTCCGGCACCACCGATGCCGCGGGCCCAGAGCGGTCGCGACGTCACCGTCCCGATCGCGTCATCGCGGACCCAACGCGGTCACTCGGCGACCCGTCCCTCCGTCGCGGTCACTCGGCGACCCGTCCCTCCGTCGCGGTCACTCGGCGACCCGTCCCTCCGTCGCGGTCACCGGCGCCTCGTCCTCGTCGGTCACCCCGGGTTGGATGTCGGCCGTGCAGAACTTGCACTTGGTCGCGTCGATGGCCACGAACTCCATGCAGTACGGGCACTCGCGGCTGCCCTGGGCCTTGAAGTTGCCCAGGCCGGCCCGCTTGAGCAGCTGCACCAGCCCGAAAAGCACGGCGGCGAGCAGCATGAAGTTGACGACCACCGTGAGGAACGCCCCGTAGCGGATGTCCGACCCGTTGAGCGTGAAGACCAGCCCGGAGAAGTCCGGCTGACCGAAGATCGCCGCGACGAACTGCATGATCACATCGCCCGCGAGGCTGTCGACGAGCCCGGCGAACGCGGTGCCGATGATGAAGCCCAACGCCAGGTCGAGCATGTTGCCGCCCAACGCGAACGCCTTGAACTCGCTCCACATACCCTTCACGATCTCTGCCTCCTTCGCGGCCCCCGGTGGGCCACCCGGGAGATCATCCGACAGACGGGCGCCGTTCGCACACACCGACGCACGCTGGTGCGGTCGCCTGTCGGCGACATCGGCGTCATCGACGGCTCGATGTCATGGCGCCGACGGACGCTTCGACAAGCCCCCACACCGGGCGACCGTCGGATGACGCCCGGTCACCGCACGCTGACGTGTCCCCCTCGCGGCCGGGTCGCCAAGGGTCAAGCGGGGATCATCCCAGCTGATGCCGGCGGCGGGGCGTCATCCGAGCGGATGCCGGCGGCGGGGCGTCATCCCAGCTGATGCCGGCGGCGGGGCGTCATCCCAGCTGATGCCGGCGGCGGGGCGTCATCCCAGCTGATGCCGGCGGCGGGGCGTCATCCGAGCGGATGCCGGCGGCGGGGCGTCATCCCAGCTGATGCCGGCGGCGGGGCGTCATCCGAGCGGATGCGGTGACCCCTCGGTACTCGGCCTCAGCCCCGGTCAGGGCGATCGGATGCCGACTCCCGCGCCTCCCGCAGCGTCGACTCGAGCACCTCGATGTCGGTGCGGTAGAACCAGAATCGGCCACGACGGTCGAGCACGAGCAGGCCGGTCTTGCGCAGCACCTTGAGGTGCTCGGACACCGTGGCCGCGCTCAGCCGGCTGCGCTCGGTCAGCTCTCCTGCCGACCGGCTCTCGCCGCGGCACAGCGCGAGGAACAGCCGCCGGTCGGCGTGGGCCAGCGCCCGGAGCCGCTCGTCGAGCAGCGCGGGGCCCACTCAACGCTGGATCAGGGTGACGGCGTTCCCGGCCGGATCGCTCACCTGCGCCTTGACGACCCAGCCGTTGTCGGTGGGCGGCATCAACTCGCGCCCGCCGGCCTGCACCGCAACCGCCAGGCTCGCCGCCACGTCGTCGACGGCGACGCCGACGGCCAACCCGGCCTGCTCGGCCTCGACCAGCGCACCGTCGGGGCCGCCGTCGGGCGTGCCGACCTGGGCGTAGCCCGGGCCACGCGGGGTGATCTCCCACCCGAACACCTCGCCGTAGAACCGCGACAGGGCCTGGTGGTCGGGCCCGGCGATGTCGACGTGGGCGATGGCGTTGGCGGCGTGCTCCGGCATGGCGACCTCCCGGGTCGGGGTTGTTTCGTAGGATGACGAAATATCACGATAGCGTCCTCGGCCGCCGCCGACAAGAGCCGGAGTCGGCGGTCGGCGGTCGGCGACCCGGTGACCCGGCGGTCAGCCGGTCCGGCCGGTCAGCGGACAGCCGGTCCGGGCCGGTCAGCGGTCAGCCAGTCCAGCCGGTCAGCGGACAGCCGGTCAGCGAACAGCCAGTCCAGCCGGTCAGCGAACAGCCGGTCAGCGAACAGCCAGTCCAGCCGGTCAGCGGACAGCCGGTCAGCGAACAGCCGGTGTGGGACGACACGGTCAGCCGATGCAGGAAGCCAATCGTCGTCGGTGGCCGGCCGTCAGCCGGTGCGGCCGTACCGGTCGGCCGAGCGCGCTCGCGCCTTGGCGGCCTCGACCTCGCGGTCCTTCGGCGGCGCCTGCGTGACGAGGGAGTCGAGCAGCCGGCGGGTCGCCTCGGCGACCTCGTCGACCGCCCGCTCGAACGCCTCGGCGTTCACCTGCGACGGCCGGGTCGACCCGCTGACCTTCCGCACGTACTGGAGCGCCGCCGCCTGCACCTCGTCGGTGGTGGCCGGCGGTTCGAAGTTGTGAAGCTGACGGATGTTGCGGCACATATTCTTCACGGTACGACCGCGGACGGACACCCGCACGCTCCGCATCCTCACGAATGTGGGTGAAAACCGTCGGCTGGGCGGCGACTTTCACCCACGTTCGTGCGATGGGGAGTGGTCCTGTCACCCCGTACCTATCCGGATGCCATGCCCGCCCGGATGCCGCGCCTATCCGGATGCCATGCCCACCCGGACGCCGCGCCCACCCGGATGCCATGCCCACCCGGACGCCGCGCCCACCCGGATGCCGCGCGTCATCCCCACCCAGGTGCTGGGCACGCCCCGGATCGTGTGCTGAGGTGGTCGCCATGGCAGTCACGACGGCACCCGGCTCGGAGCGTCCCGCAGGTGGCACGGCGCTGGTGGCCGCCGTGCGCACCGGGCTGCGCGACATCGCCGACCCGGCCCGCGCACCCGGCCAGCAGGCGTACATGAAGTCGGCGATGCCGTACCTCGGCGCCACCTGGCCCGACGTCCGCGCCGTCGTGCGCCCGCTCCTCGCCGACCCCACGCTGCGGCCACCTGACCGCGACACCTGGCACCACGTCATCCGCGTGCTCTGGGATGACGCCACGCACCGCGAGGAGCGGTACGCCGCCATCGATATCGGCCGGCATCGGACCAGCCGCACCTGGCTCGACGTCAGCGCCCTCGCGCTGTGCCGCCATGTGCTCGTCACCGGAGCGTGGTGGGACCTCGTCGACGCGACGGCCACGGACATCGTCGGCGAGGTGCTGCATACTCACCGCACCGGCGCCGCGCCCGTCATCCGGGACTGGTCCGTCGCCGACGACCTCTGGCTGCGCCGCACCGCGATCATCGCCCAGCTGCCGCACCGGGCGGACACCGACGTCGACCTGCTCACCGAGGTGATCGAGGCCAACCTCGAGGGCAGCCCGTTCGGCTGGGAGTTCTTCGTGCGCAAGGCGATCGGCTGGGCGTTGCGCCAGCACGCCCGCACCGACCCGGCGTGGGTGCGGGCGTTCGTCGCGTCCCACGAGTCCGGCCTGTCGCCGCTGTCCCGGCGCGAGGCCCTCAAGCACCTGTGACCGCCGCCGGCGCCGGCGCCGGCGCACCCTCCCCTCCTTCCTCCGCGGGATCCGGAGCATCTCGTCCAGTCATGGCGCTATTGCTCCATGACTGGACGAGAACAATCTGAGCGGGCGGGATGCACCGGACCCAGCAGGCCACTGCGGGCGGATGGCGACCACCGCGCCGGCCCGTGCGCACCATCGCACGCGGGTGGCAAACCGATCACTCCGCGGCCGGATGACGACCGCCCGGCTCCGCACACCGACTCACGGCCGGATGACGACCGCACACCGGATGACGCCCCGGCTCACTCGTTGGCGTTGGAGATGCCGAACCACTGCGGGGTGCTCGTCACCGTCTGGTAAGAGCCATTGATCGGTGTGTGGTAAGAGCCGTCGTTCTCGTTCTGTCCCGGGAACTGGTCGAAGTTGGCGTTCTTGAAGTCGATTCCGCACTCCATGTATCCGTCACCGCTGGCGAGAACCGCCATGACCATTCCCTCCACGCCGCCGTCCTGACCACCGAAGTACAGGTGCGTGAACATCTCGACCCGCTTCTTGCTCAGGGTCGCCGACCCGTCGTCGTTCGTGACCGCGGTCAACGGCTCGGTCGAGTTGTCCCGGAAGTCGTAGGCTGCGCCTCCGACGCCACTGGCGATGAGCTTGGCGATCTCCGCGCCGCCGTACCGCTTGAGCACGAGGCTGCCGTCGGCGTTGCGAACTCGGACCACGAACTCGTGCACGGTGAGCGGAGCGTTCGACGCGCTGATGTACTGCAGCCACGGGTCGACGCGGGCCGAGGCCCGGGTCACGTCGGCCGGCACCGGGTCGGTGGCGCTACTCAGGGAGCCCGGGCTTCCGTAGATCTTCTCCGCCGCAGCGCGATTCGCCTCGGTCTGCTCGGTGTCGACCGTGCCGGCGTCGATGGCGGTCCACTGCTCGTCGGTGAATCCCCACCGTTCGCTCGTCGCCTCGGTAGGGCTCGCAGTGGGGGTCGCGCTCGCGGTGGGGGTGGCACTCGCGGTGGGGGTGGCGCTCGTGATAGAGGTCGCGCCCGGGTCCTGGTCCGCGATCGCCGGCCCGGCTGCCGCGAACGGGACTCCCACCGCGAGAGCGAACGCGAGCGCTGCAGCTGCTCGGACCGCTCCACGGTCGGATGACGATCGGGCGTTCTCGATGGATCGAGGCATGTGGCGAGGTCTCCCTGTGGACGAACGGTGGGCTGCATCCCAGAACACCGGCCCATGGGTTGCCAGGAGCCGGACCGCCGGGACGACGGATGGCCGGATCACGGTAGGTGCGAACAGAACTCAAGGTCGACGCCCGTTGACAACATGCCCCACCGTCACGCCGCTGTCGTGATCCAGGAGGTCGGCCGCGCGTACTCTGCGTGACTCTGGATCTGCGGGCCGGCGCAGGACCGTCCGCACATCGCCGGACCGTGGGCAGTGGGTCTTCTCGAGCAGCGGGGTCTCGTCGAGCAGCGGAGCCTCGCTGACAGCGGGTCTCGGTGGGCCGAGCAAGCTCCTCGACCGGCTGTGGCCGGCCTACCTGCTGGGTCGTCCACCGAGGTCGAACCAGGTGTTCGCGGGTCTGGGTCGCACTCCCTTCTCGCCCAGGACCGTGGCCAGACGCCGCCGGTCGAGCGCGACGTCCCACGTCCAGCGGGCGACGCGGGTGCGGCGGCGCAGCCGGTCCTCGCGCTGCTTCTCGGCCCAGATCACCTCCTCGGGCGGTCGCTGGCCGCGGTCCTGCATCCGATACTTCACCCGGCCGTCGAACTCCCCGACGGCGTACCCCCAGTCGAAGTCGACCAGCCCGATCGGGCCGTCGGCGTCGTCGTAGGCCACCTGAAGCTGCGGCCGAGGCAGGTTCAGTAGGTACATCTGCACTCGCGACAGGCTCTCGCCGACCGACATGCTGTGCGGGTCGGCGAGGTCGACCACCAGCCGGGCCAGCTGCCGCCCCCGCACCCGAGGGAGCACGGCGGCGGCTTCGGACTCGAGCTCGGTACGCGTGCACAGCTCGTGCCGCAATGCGTGGTCGGCGGCCGCCACCGCGCTCGCGAGCGACCCGGTGCGGGCCAGATCGACGACGGTCCGCGCGAGCGGCGTGACGAGCACGCCGCCCCGGTCGACCGGGTCGCAGGGCTCTCCGACGTGCGGCTGGGCCAAGGGTGTACCCCGGCCGCGGTCGTCCCGCTCGACGAGGACGCGCACCGAGTCGGGCCACGGCTCCACCCGTGACAACCCCCACACGGCAGCGGCCGACGTGAGCGCGAACACCGGCTGCTCGCGATCGAGGCACACCGCAGTCGCGTGCACGAGCGCGGCGTGCTGCTGCTCGGGCGTCAGTGCACGCCACACCGCCGCTGGCACCCAGACTCCGCGCCGCACCGCGACCCACTGGCCGTCGCGCGACGGCTCGATGCCGACGGCGCGCAGGTCGCGACCACGACGCAGCACCCCGGGGTCGAACGGGATCGGAGCGGACGGGCCGAGCACGCGCTCACGGTGCCACGGTCCTGCATCCGGGCGCGGTCGTCATCCACAGGCTCACGCGGGCTCCGGAGCATCCCGCCAAGTCATGGGGTTGGTGCATGGTCCGGATGCAGTAGCACCCGGAGTTGGCAGGATGCTCCGGATCCCGCGGACGCCCGAATGCGCCAGATCCCGCGGACGGCAGGATGCTCCGGATCCCGCGGACGCCCGAATGCGCCAGATCCCGCGGACGGCGGGATGCTCCGGATCCCGCGGACGGCATCCCCACGCTGCACACGACGCGGCTCGGCGAAGCTCGTCGGTCGGACGACGGAGCGGTGCT
>JBOFLR010000290.1:0-4236 GCA_051657965.1 Dermatophilaceae bacterium | reverse complement strand
CACGAGACGATGCCGGCCGCGTCGGATCGTCTTCACGGGCTAACCCGGACGGAGTACGACCAGCCGCGCCCTATGGTGGGTTCGTGGGGCAGCGTGGCGACCAGGTGGTGGCAGCGGCGCTGCTCGTCGCCTCCTCGGCATACGTCGTGGTCGACGGGACGATCGCTGTGCTGCCGGCCCTGGTGGTGACTGTGGCCCAGGTCGCGCCCCTGCCGTGGGCTCGCCGCAGACCAGCATTGGTCTTCGGGCTCGTGCTCATGGCGTTCGCCGTCCACATCGTGCTGCTCCCGGAGTTCTTGCCTGCGGACCTGGCGCTGCTCGTCGCCGCCTTCGGCGTCATCGTCGCTCGCGGGTGGTGGCCCGCCGGGGTCGGCGCGATCGTCGGTGGCGCGGCCGCGCTCCTGCTGGCTCTTCCGGTCTGAACGGCGGACCGGGGCCTCGAGGCGACCGCATGGCAGGCCTACCTCACCCCGGGCGTCGGAATCGCCGCAGCCTCGGCCACGGCGGCTCTTCTGGCCGAGCTGCATCGGGCCCGAGTGCAACGGCTGCTCTCGTGGCAGGGGCGGGCCATGAGCGCCGAACGCGAGCGGGAGCAGGCCGCGGTCATCGCGGCCCAGGCTGAGCGTGCCAGGCTGGCCCGAGACGTTCACGACACCGTGGCGCATGCCCTTGTCGTGATCACGATGCACGGTGAGGTCGCGCAGCGGGCCCTCAGCGCCGGGCGCAGTGCGCAGACCGGTGACCTGCTCACGACGATCGGGGCGACCGCCCGCGAGGCGCTCGTCGAGACCCGGGAGCTGGTCCGGATCCTCGCGGCGGATGGCGTCACGCCCGCGGTGGGAGTGGAGGTGCTGCCGGAGCTGGTCGAGCGGCTGCGGCGGTCCGGCTGCTCGATCCGCCTCGACTTGGACGAGGACTCCTCGCTCCCCGCCGACGTGAGCCACGCCGTGTACCGGGTCGTGCAGGAGGCGATCACCAACGCGCTCAAGCACGGTGGGCCCAGTGCGGTCGTGTCGATCAGGGTGTGCCGGAACGGGCCCGCCGTCGAGGTCATCGTCGACGACGACGGCGGCGGCGGGCCCCGCACCGTGCCCACTCCGGGCACGGGTCACGGCCTCCGAGGTCTGCGTGAGAGGGTCGAGGCAGTCGGCGGGCGGTTCTCGGCCGGTCCGCGCGCGACGAGGGGGTTCCGGGTGTGGGCGGCGATACCGGTGGTCCGGCCATGATCCGCGTCGGGGTGGTGGACGACCAGCAGCTGGTCCGGTCCGGGATCAGAATGCTGCTGGAGGACGAGCCGGATGTCGCCGTCGTGGCCGAGGGGTCCGACGGCGACGAGGTTCCCGCACTGCTGGCCGAACACGCCGATCTCGACGTCCTGCTCCTCGACCTCCGGATGGCGCGGACGGGCGGGATGGATGTCCTCCGCTCCCTCGCTCGAGTTCCGGGCGGCCACCGGCCGCGGATCGTGGTGCTGACCACGTTCCACCCCGAGACCGAGGCGCTCGAGGCACTTGAGCTCGGGGCGTGCGGCTTCCTGCTCAAGGACGCGAGCGCCACGGAGTTCGTGGCCGCCGTCCGGGCCGCCCACAGTGGCAGTACGGTGCTCACCGCGAGCGCTGCCGCGAGTATCGTCACCTCGCGGAGGTCGGCTCCCGTCCGGCGGGAGGGCCGCCCGGGGACGGGCCCGCTCGACCAGGTCCTCACCGAGCGGGAACAGGACATCGTCCGCTCTGTGGCCACCGGAGCGACGAACGCCGAGATCGCTGCCCAGCTGTTCATCAGCGAGAACACCGTGAAGATGCACCTGGCCCACATCCTCGGCAAGCTCGACCTCCGGGACCGCGTGCAACTCGTCGCTCTCGCCTACCGCTCAGGCTTCCTCGACTGAGGTCCGGCCTCCGCGCAGCGATGGCCATCGTGGCGCCGTGCCGACGCCGGACCACCGCCAACCTGCACGTCTTCGGTCCGGACGGCCCGGTTCCCTGGCGCGACCGAGCGCTGCGCGAGATCGCGCTCCGGGCGTTCGTCGCGGCGGGCCTCATCCGGTCGTGACCCGGGGTGAAGCCCCGGCCCGGTGCTGCGGTGGCAGGCTCCCCAGGAGCTTGCCCCGGCGGTCACCTCCTTCTCCGTGCACCAGCCACGCCGACCTGAGCTGCGGCGGGATGATCAGGACGTCGGAGCCGCTGGCCCGACCTCGCGCCGTACGACAGGAGCATGACGATGACCCCGTCCACCGCCACCGGATCGTGGCTGCCGCTGGATCGTCCGGATGCCGATGACCGGCGCCGGCGCGCGGTCGACACCTTGCAGTCCCTCGCGCTCGACGAGTCGCTCAAGGCGGCTCTGGCAGCGGACCCTCGGCTCAACGCGCTTGCCCGCCGGGTCGCCGCGCGGTACGTGGCCGGGGAGCACCGCGACGCCGCGCTGGCCCGCGCCGACACCCTCGGCCGCGAGGGGCACCGCACCACCGTCGACTTCATGGGCGAGAGCGCCCGTGACCCCGAGGTGGCCGCGGCGGCGGCCGCCGAGTTCGTCGGGCTGGCCGGGGCCATCGCCGCCCGGGGCCTGGACTGCTCGGTCTCGCTCGACCTCTCCCACCTGGGCAGCCTCATCGACCGGGACCTCGGTCTGCGGCACGCCAGAGCGGTGGCGCAGGCCACGCGCGAGGCGGGCATCGAGATGGTCGTCTCGATGGAGGGCTACGACCGCGTCGACCAGATCCTCGCCGACCATGCCGCACTGTGTGCCGAGTTCGACCACGTCGGCGTCACCGTGCAGGCCCGCCTGTGGCGTACCCCCGACGACCTCGACGAGCTGCTGCGGCGGCCCGGCCGCATCCGGCTCGTGAAGGGTGCGTACAGCGCGCCGGCCTCGGCGGCATCCGCACCCGACGCCCAGGAGACCCTCGACGCCTACGACCACCTCGCGGCCCGCCTATTGCGCAGCGGCCATCTCTGCTCCATCGCGACGCACGACGTGGACCGCATCGACCACGTCGGCCGGCTGCTCGCCGCCGAGCCCGTCGACCCCGGCCGGTACCACCTGGAGTTCCTCGACGGACTCGGCCCGGAGCAGGCGGCCACGTGCGCGTCGCGCGGCATCCCGACGCAGGTGTACGTCGTGTACGGCACCGAGTGGTGGCTCTACGTGTGCAACCGGCTCGCCGAGGACCCCGACCGGCTGCTCGACGCCGTCGTGGACCTCGCGGCCGACCGGCTCGGGTGAGTGCGGTCAGCCCGTCGAGGTAGGGGTGAGCACGTCGAGGCCGAGGTGCGGCCGCAGCGCCTCGGGCACGACGACCGAGCCGTCGGCCTGCTGGTGGTTCTCGAGGATGGCGACGAGCCACCGGGTCGTGGCGAGCGTGCCGTTGAGGGTGGCGGCCACCTCGTTGCCCCGCTCGGCGCGGTAGCGCGTGCCGAGCCGGCGGGCCTGGAACGTGGTGCAGTTCGAGGTCGACGTGAGCTCGCGGTAGCGGCCCTGGCTGGGCACCCAGCCCTCGCAGTCGTACTTGCGGGCCGCCGGGCCGCCGAGGTCGCCGGCAGCCGTGTCGATGACGCGGTACGGCACCTCGACGGCGCGGAGCATCTCGTGCTCCAGGTCGAGCAGGCGCTGGTGCTCGGCGACGGCGTCCTCGGGGCGGCAGTAGACGAACATCTCGATCTTGTTGAACTGGTGCACCCGGATGATGCCGCGGGTGTCCTTGCCGTAGGAGCCGGCCTCGCGCCGGTAGCAGGTGGACTGGCCGGCGTAGCGGAGCGGCCCGGCGGAGAGGTCGAGCACCTCGTCGGCGTGGTACCCGGCGAGGGCGACCTCGCTGGTTCCGGTGAGCCAGAGGTCGTCGGCCTCGACCCGGTACACCTCCTCGGCGTGGTGGTCGATGTACCCCGCGCCGGCCATCACCTCGGTGCGCACGAGGGTCGGCGTGACGAGGGGCACGAACCCGTGTGCGATCGCGGTGCGCATGGCGAGGTCGAGCAGCGCCATCTCCAGCCGCGCGCCGACACCCTTGAGGAAGTAGAAGCGCGCCCCCGCGACCTTCGCCCCGCGGGCCATGTCGAGCGCGTCGAGACCCTCGGCGAGGTCGAGGTGGTCGCGCGGCGTCGCGATCCCTTCGGCGGCGAAGTCCCTTGGGGCACCGCGGGTCTCGAGCACCATGTAGTCGTCCTCGCCACCGGCCGGTACGCCGGGCACGACGACGTTGCCGAGCGTGCGCATCATCCGGTCGAGCTCGGTGGC
>JBOFLR010000289.1:0-2272 GCA_051657965.1 Dermatophilaceae bacterium | reverse complement strand
GTGGGGTTGGACCATGGCCGCCGCGCGAGCCATGTCCGACCTCGGCCGGCTGCCGCTGGAGGCAGTGACGACCCGCGTCACGGCCGTGGCGGCCGGCGACGACGCCACCGTGTCCGGTCGTGCGATCGCCAAGATCGTTGCGCGGTTCCCCATTGGGCAGTTGCTCGAGGTCGATGGCGGCCATGACATCCTCAACGGATCACCGTCGGTACGGACACGCCTCTGGCACGAGGTCGACAGGGTGTTCGCGGCAGGGTGAGTACCGACTGGCGGTTGCCGGCCTAGGCCTCGTGCTCACCCGTGGCGGCAGCACCTGGGATGAATGGGCGTATGTCGTTGCCCCGGTCCGACATGGGTAGAACCGACGTGGCGAGGCCGGGGAGGCGCGGGTGATGGTGGTCGGTACATGAACCCGAGGAGGTGTGTCCGATGCCCGGCGACCGGATGGAGGTGCGGCCGGAGGATCTCCGGCGCGCGTCGCGCACGCTCACCGACGCCACCGATCGACTGTCGGCGATGTTCGAGGGCACCGCTCCCCCCACCGCTGCTTTCGCCGACGTCGGGCGCTCCCGCGACATCGCGGTGCAGGCGTCGCACTTCATCACGACGGCCGTCGCCGAGCGCCTCACCGCGCTGGTCTCCGAGGGCGACGAGATGGCGGCCACGCTGGACGGAGCCGCAGGTCGGTACGAGGAGCAGGACCAGCAGAGCGCCGATGGCGTGACGAAGCAGTTCCACAACTGAGCGCACCGCTTTCGGGCGGGCCATGGTCGCTCGCAGTCGAAGCAGCGACTGGGCACGAGGAGGTGTGCGGTGAAGTACCCAGCAAGCTGGCCCGAGGACGTCCCAGGTCCGTTCCGCACCGCGGCGTGGTGGGTGGAGCGTCACTACCGGACTCTTGACGGGGACCCTAAAGCGCTGTTCGCGGCGTACAGCTCCTGGGTCGAGGACGCCACCCGGATCGAGGATCTCGCCGGGACCGCGGCGAGCGTGCGCGCCAGTCTGGGTGAGCGGTGGTCGGGATCGGGCGCGGCAGGGTTCCAGAAGGCATCCTCCGAGTGGGTGGGGCATCTCGAGGATGCCGCGACACCACTGCGTCGCGCCGCCGAGGGACTGGCCGGCCTCGCCTCAGAGATGGGGGCGGTGCAGGCCGACGCCGACATGTGGGTCGACTGGTTCATCGCCATGTTGAAAGACGCCCGCGCGCAGTTCAACAGCTTTCCGCCGGAGGTTCAGGCCAGTTCCGTCTGGGGGCTGCTCTCGCACGTCCACGATGGAGCGCGGAAGGCTGGCACGGCCATCGGTGAGCTCGCCGACCGTCTCAACACCTACCTGGGTGAGATGCCGCCGCTGTTCGTCATCCCGGCCAGTGATGTGCCGGCCGACGCGCCGGTCAACGCGGAGCACCAGCGCACCAGGACGGTCAGGGCGGCAGGTGTGGTCGCCACGAAGGTGTACGGCAAGCTGAACGCCAGGCGAGAGGAGGGGTTGACCGTCACCGAGAACACCGACGGCAGTGTGGTGGTGGGTTTGAGTGACGGATACAACGGGGGCACCTTCTACGACGGCGAAGTCGGTGTGAAGGTCAAGAATCTTCCGGAAGAGGTTCAGGAGAAGCTCGGCGCCGCCTTCGGTGTCGTAGGGGCCAACGCCGATGTCAGCTATGTCAAGCGGTACAAGTTCGACTCGGCCGACGAGGCGAACGAGTTTCTCACCGGACTGCAGGGGGAGGCGCTCGCCGGCAAGGCCAAGCGGGTGGCTGCCAACGGAGTCGGCTTCTTTACGGGACCTCTCGGGGACTTCAACCCGTGGCACGACGACCTGACCGGCCAGGAACCGGACGAGGTGGCCTACAGCGTCAAGCTCGACGGCAAGGTCATCGGCGGGGCATACGTCGGGCCGACTGACGGCATCGACTCGCTCGGTGGGAGGGCCACCGGAGGCGGTGTGGCGGCCGGTGGCGGGGTGACGGGGACCTTCACCGATCGCGCCGACGGCAGCTATGCCCGGGGGTGGAGCGCCAACTTCGACGCATCGCTTGGTGGCGGAGTCAACGCCGGTGACGGCGGGGCTGTGGTGAACGCAGGCCCCGGAGTGTCGAAGACCGCGCTGTACTCGACGAGCTACGGCACGGATGGGGAGCCGGAGACGTACACCCGAGTGGTGACGACGAACAGCGAGAAGGTGAGCGGCTCGGGCTCGCTCGACACACGGACGTTCGACGTCGGCCCGGGCGACAGCGACGGCGGTTCGAGCAACAGGAACACGTCCG
>JBOFLR010000288.1:0-2626 GCA_051657965.1 Dermatophilaceae bacterium | reverse complement strand
CGACGGTCGTGCCGGTGCTCGACGAGCCGGTCACGTCGTTCCAGCCCAGCGCCGTGGTGACCGAGAACGGCGTGGCCCACCTGTTCGGTGCGGACCAGGTGGCCCAGGCCGCGGCGCTGATCGACCGGGCCGCCCATCCGCGAGCTCGCGAGGCGTTGTGGGATGCCGCCCGCGCCCGCGGTCTGGCCCGCGAGGTGCCGTCGTGATTCCCGGGCGCGAGGCGGAGGTGCCTGTCGAGCGCCAGTAGGTTCGTCGACATGAGCGTCACGCGGATCGTTCCCAACCTGCCGGTGACGGATGTCGCCCGGGCCAACCAGTTGTACTCGCGGATCTTCGAGCTGGACATCGGCATGGACCTCGGCTGGGTCGGGAACCTCGCTCCTGCGAACGAGGCGGCCGTGCAGCTTCAGGTCATGACGAAGGACGAGTCGGCGCCGTGCAACCCGACCATCAGCGTCGGCGTGGCGGCACCGGTCGACGTGGACGCGATCCACGAACGCGTCGTCGCTGCCGGGCTCGAGATCGTTCACCCGGTGACAGATGAGGAGTGGGGAGTGCGCCGCTTCTTCTTCCGCGATCACGACGGCAACGTCGTCAATGTGATCGCCCACAACTGAGCGCGCACGCCACCGCCGTCTCGGCGTTGCGGCCCTGCCCGTCGTCAGGCGGCGGTGTCGTGTCGGGTGGCGGGTTCGGTGGTGTGGTGGCGGCCGGTGGGGGCGGTCCAGATGCAGGTGCCGTGCGCGGTCATGGTGAGGGTCCAGCCGGCGTGGTGCTTGAAGGCGTGGTGGGTGGGGCACAGCGCGCAGAGGTTGTCCTCGGTGGTCGGCCCGTCGGGGTAGCGGGTGACGTGGTCGAGGTGGCAGCGGCGGGCGGGCACGGAGCAGCCGGGGAAGCGGCAGTGCACGTCCCTGGCGCGGACCTTCTCCGCCAGGGCCTTCCGCGGCCGGTAGGTGCGGCGGCGTTCGGGGGTGCCGTCGGCGGAGCCGACCGGGCCGCCGGTGACCTGGAAGGTGGTGTCGGGGTCGGTGAGGATGTCGACGACGTCGGCGGGGAGCAGCCCGCCGGTGCCGGGGGTCTGGGTGATGCCGTCGATGAACCACACCGGTTCGCCGTCGACGGTCGATGCCGGCACCGGTGTGGGCGGGCGGTCTCGTGGTGGGGGTGGGGGCGGATCGTCCCGCAGTACCGGTGAGGGCGGGCGGTGCCGTGGCGGGGGTGGGCTGGTGGTGAGGAACGGGTTGACGGCGACCTTCAGGTGTTCCCCGAGTCGTGACCCGAGCTCGGTCTCGAGCCGACCGGCGGCGATGGTGGCGCGGGTCGTGCGGCCGGTGACCAGGTCGAGCAGTACCGGGTCGGCCGGTACCAGCACGTCGATCTCGCCCGCGTCTCGCCGGCCGCCGCCGGCGCGACGAGTGGCCAGAGCGCGGGCGATCGCGTCCTCCATGTGCGGGCGGGTCACCGCCGTGGCGGCCTGCACGCTCTGCGGGGTCACGACGAGCTCGACCGCGGTGTGCACCGTGGCGTTGGACAGGGCGAGATCGGCCAGGGCGTCGACCCTTGCAGCGGCCACGCTCCGCTTGCCCGGCACCGGTTCCCCCGCGGACCGGGCCGCTGCACGTGCGGCGTCATCGGCGGCCAGGTACTCACCGCCGAGGGCGTCGACCGCCGCCAGCAGGACGCGGGACCGCTGGTCAGGCAGGTCGACGGTCCACCGCATCAACCCGGGGACCTCCGGGCACGGCTGCACCCGCAGCCCCCGCTGCCGGGGCGCGCCCGCCCGGGCCCCGGCCGCACCCCCGGGGTCGGCCTTGACCGCCGCCGCCCGGGCCCGCTCGGCCAGCCGCGGCCTGGGCAGACCGGAGACGTCGATGGCGTAGAGCCGGGCCTCGAACTCCACCAGCGCCTCCCACCCCACCGCGCCCGCCGCAGCGAGCACGGCATCCACCCGCCACGGCTCCAACACCCCCGCCGACGCGAGCGCGAACGTCGCCGGCAGACCCTCCAGCAGCCGCGCCCGCTCGACCCTGGTACGCACCGTGCGCGGCGAAAGATTCAGCAACGGCGCCAACGACCCTGCCGCGACCACCGTCGGATCAGGAACCCCCACCGGCACCGCATGCAGGTCGACCACCCCATCGGCGCCGGTGTGCTCCGCGACCAGCTCCTCGACGTGCAACTCCAGATCCTCGGCCACCAGCTCCACGAACCGGTTCACCGCCACCACCTGCGACGCCGACGCCCACGACGCCACCACCTGCGTCGCCACCAGATACGCCTCCACCGCTCCCGCGCCCCACCCACGCACCTGGTCGGCGTCGACCTCGGACAGCAGCACCGCTAACTCACCTGGGTGCGCCTCACGCACCTGGGCCAATGACGGGAACCCTGCCTCCATGACCCCCACCCTAGAGACGCCCACTGACAGCCCACCCGCCGAAAACCGCTCTGCCACAACTGATCAGATCACAAGCAGATCACGATCTGGGCTGAGCCGAAGGCGGCGAGCGTGAGTAGGGAGGCGGGCGTCATCCGCCCTGAGGCGCGAAGCGCTGCGAGACGGCCAGGCGTAGAAGCTCTCGCGCGCCACGACCCCCGGGACATCCGGGCAGCACAGGATGCCGGG